>CALPVI020000018.1 GCA_943326975.2 Actinomyces viscosus
AAAGCTATATGTATTTTTGCTAAAAAGTAGAATGGATAAAATAATACATATTATTGGAACAGGACCTGCAGCGCTAATGGCCGGAACAATTTTATCCAGTAATGGTAATAAAATTCATTTCTATGATCAAAAATCAACACCTGGAAGAAAATTTTTAGTTGCAGGAAATGGAGGTTTCAACCTGACACATTCAGAAAAAGTAAATGAATTTATTAAAAAATACAATCACAAACTTATTCAAAAAAGTGTAGAAAACTTTTCAAATAATGATTTTATTGAATTTTTAAACCGTATTAATATTCCAACTTACATTGGAAGTTCTGGTAAAATATTCCCTGAAAAAGGTATAAAACCAATTGAAGTACTTCAAAAATGGATTGAACATCTAAAACTGAATAACTGTATATTTCATTTTAATTCAAAATTTATTGATTTTACAGAAAATGATTTTACAATTGAAGTTGCAGGAAACAAATCGTTTATAAAATATGAAACACTAATTTTAGCATTAGGAGGTGCTTCATGGAAAAAAACAGGATCTACAGGAGAATGGATTAACTTATTAACTAAAAAAGGTATTGAATGTAAGGATTTTGAAGCAAGCAATTCAGGATTTGAAATTGAAGATTGGGAGAAAAATAAAGGTTTAGAGGGTTTTGTTTTTAAAAATTGTAACACTAAGCTAGGAACTACTGAAAAACTAGGGGAAGTTGTTATAACAAATTATGGGTTAGAAGGAGCTCCAATATATTTTCTAAACAAAATTCATCGTTTAAATAATGATCTAAAATTGAATATAGATTTTAAGCCAAATAAAGCTTTAGACGAAATTAAAAAAATTCTAGAAAAAGCAAAAAATCATTCAGAAGGATTGAAAAATTTAAAATTGAGTAAAACAACTCAAACATTTATTAAACTAAATACATCAAAAGAAGAATTTTCATCTACTATAAAATTAAGTCAAATAATAAAAAGTTTTCCATTTAAAATAAAATCGTTACGTCCAATAGAAGAAGTAATTTCAACTATTGGTGGGATTTCAATGGAAGCAGTTAACAATGATTATAGCTTAAAAACATTTCCAAATATTTATACTTGTGGAGAAATGTTAAATTGGGATGCTCCTACTGGTGGATATTTAATACAAGGTTGTGTTTCAACTGGATATGATTGTGCCCAAAATATCATATCAAAGTAGAAGCTCTATATAATTTCAACTCTTCCCAAGTAACTAAATCTCCTAACTTTTCTTTTAAAGGTGTTAATGATAATTCAGTATAATCTTCAAAGTAATTTTCTAATTCAGCAACTCGTTCTTTGGAAATAACATCAGATAATTCGATTTTTTCTAATTGAATTAATTTCGTTAAATGACTATATATAGAATTAATAGATAACTGTCTAATTCTAGCAATTTCTTCTATTGATTTTCCTTCAGAAACCAAATCTAAAGTTACTTCATAGGTTAATTTCTTTTCTTTTTTTATAGGTTTTTCCTTCTTTTTTATTAATATAATTTCATCGCTATCCTCACCTAAATCTAATAATGATCTATTTTGTCTCTTTTCGTTTTTAATTAATGCTAATTTAGAAATTTTATAATTTTTAATTTCTTCATTCCAAATCAACTCTTTAGTAATATTATTACCATTTAAAGTAGCTTCCATAAAAAGTCGAGCTCTTTTTAATTTTAAAACTACTTCCGTTTGAGCTTCATCCAATTCCTCTAACTCCTCCATCAGTTGCTTTATCTTAGGTTTTCTACATATCTCGTCCATCTTTTTTAAAGTCGAAGATACTATACCGTCTAAAATCTTGAAAAAATATGAATATGCCGCTTGAACTCTTTCATTTATAAAAGCCAAATCTATAGTAGATTGATGTAATAAATTTGAAAGTTGTAGTTGAAATTTACGCGCTGCATCTCTTGTGTTCTGAATCATATTAAGTTGATGTGCAGCCCAACTTTTCTCTAACCCTTTGGTAGATTTAGAAGGTAAATTTTTATAACTCACTTCATGAACTATCCATTTATCAATTAAATCATTCCAATCAAATGCTGATGAAAGTTTCTCTAATAAATAAATACGTGAAGCTACATGTAAATTATTTTTTAAAATCAATTCGTCAACAGGTTGGCTTGTATATGACACAACATCAATATCATTAACTAAACCATTCATACGAATTGGACTAGTTAAAACTAATCCACTTAACGAACGTAAACGAGATAAAGCTACATATGCTTGACCTGGTGCAAAAACTTGTGAAACATCTAAAACTGCTTTATCAAAAGTTAATCCTTGACTCTTATGAACTGTAATTGCCCAAGCTAATTTAATTGGATAATGAGTAAACGTACCCAATACTTCATCTATAATTTCACCAGTATTATCATCAACAGAATATCTAATATTCTCCCATTCATATTTTTCAACTTCAATGGTTTTATTTTCTTCAGGAAAATGAACATATATTTCATCTTTACCTAATGATTTTATAACACCCATTTTACCATTATAAAAACTTTTATCAAATGATAAATCATTTTTAATAAACATTACTTGAGCTCCAACTTTTAATTCTAAAGTATCTTCAATGGGAAACATGTGTTTTGGAAAATCATCTATAATTTCAGCATTAAAAAAATAAGATTTAGCCTTCAAAGTTGATAAAGCTCTAGAATTAATATCATCAGCTTTATGATTATGAGTAGTTAAAGTTATATAACCTTCATGTTCTGTAGATACAAAATCTGGTTGAACAAAATTATTTAATAATTCAACATCCTTCTGTGATATTTTATTTTCCCTTAAATTATTTAATACATCTATAAAATCCTGATCATTTTGCCTATAAATTTTTGATAATTCAATATAGGTTAAGGGCATTTCTTGAATAACATGAGCGTGAAAAAAATAAACTCCTCTATAATAATTCTTAAGGATATTCCATTCTTCAGGTTTTATAACTGGTGGCAATTGAAGTAAATCCCCAATAAATAACACTTGAACTCCACCATAAGGTTTGTTAATCTTTCGTACATTCCTAAGTGTCCAATCGATTGCATCTAATAAATCTGCCCGCAGCATACTAACTTCATCAATTATTAGCAATTCTAAATTTCGAATTAGATTTAATCGTTGCTTATTCATATTGAAATGTCGCATCAAACTATCTTTCGTTTCAACTTTAATTGAATCTGTAAATTGTGGCGAAACATTAAATTCAGGTATAAAGCCACCAAAAGGTAACTGAAAAAAAGAATGAATCGTAACTCCTCCTGCATTCAATGCAGCAATACCAGTAGGTGCTACAATAACAACTTGTTTGAAAGTTGATTGAATAATCTTCTTAAGCAATGTTGTTTTACCAGTTCCAGCTTTGCCTGTAAGAAAAACGGATTGATTTGTTTGATTAATAAACTGTTCTGTAAAACTTGCAGGATCGAGGTTTTGAATATCTTCTTTTTTCATATACTATATGAAGTTAAGCAATAAATTCGAAATTAAAAGACAACTTTCTGAAAAAGAAACCAAAAAAAAAGCTATCCAATTGGATAGCTTTTTGTAAAAATATACTAAAATTAGTTGTTCAAAGCTTCTGCTCCACCAACAATTTCTAAGATTTCACTAGTAATTGCAGCTTGACGAGCTTTATTGTATCCTAACGTCAAGTTTTTCTTCATTTCAGCAGCATTATCAGTAGCTTTATGCATAGCAGTCATACGAGCACCATGTTCAGCTGCATAAGAATCTAATAAACCTTTATAAAATTGAACTTTCAATGATTTAGGTATCAAATCTTGGACAATTTCTTCTTTTGAAGGTTCAAAAATATAATCTCCTACAGAATTATCAGATTCATTTATAGAAGGTATAATTGGCAAAAATTGCTCTGTTCTAACTTCTTGAGATGCTGCATTGATAAATTTATTATAAACAACGATAATTTTATCAAATTCATTATTTACAAAACGATTCATTAAAGAAGATGCAATAACTGCAGTATTAGAGAAATTTAAATTTGTAAAAATATCTTCAACTGGAGCAATTTCATCATTTACATAATAATGATCTGTTCTTTTATAAAGCTCTCTGATTTTCTTTCCTAAACCAAGTACTTTAACATTTACGTCTTTGTATTCTTCGTTTACTAAAAAGTTAACACGTTTAATAATATTGTTATTAAAACCACCGCACAAACCACGATTAGAAGTAACACCAACTATCAATACGTTTTTTACTTCACGAGAATCAGAAAAAACATTTTCTGACAAATCCAATGAACTGCTTAAATTACCAAGAATTTCTTGTAATTTTTCAGCATAAGGTCTCATTTGAGTAATTGCATCTTGAGCTCTTTTCAATTTTGCAGCAGAAACCATTTTCATGGCTGAAGTAATCTGCATTGTTGAACCAACAGAACTAATTCGATTACGTATTTCTTTTAAATTTGCCATTTTATTTTAGACTAAAAAAGATTTAAAGATAAAAGACAAAAGACTTTATGATTTCAGTCTTTTGTCTAATTTTCTTGAGTCTATTAATATTTATCAGCTATTTCTCTAGCTACTTTTGTTAAAGTATCAGTGATTTCGTCTGTGTATTTACCAGCTTTTAAAGCAACTAAAACATCTTTATGCTTAGCTTCTAAGTAATTTAAGTATTCTTTTTCGAATTCTTTTACTTTAGCTACAGGAACTTTTTGAATTAAACCTTTCGTTCCAACATAAATGATCGCAATTTGTTTTTCTACTGGATATGGATCACCTTCTCTTTGTTTTAATATCTCAACGTTTCTTGAACCTTTATCCAATACTGCTTTAGTTGAAGCATCTAAATCTGAACCAAATTTAGCGAAAGCCTCTAACTCACGGTATTGAGCTTGATCTAATTTCAACGTACCAGCCACTTTTTTCATTGACTTGATTTGAGCATTACCTCCTACACGTGAAACAGAGATACCTACGTTAATTGCTGGACGAATTCCTGAGTTGAATAAATCTGACTCTAAGAATATCTGACCATCTGTGATAGAAATAACGTTTGTTGGAATATAAGCTGAAACGTCACCTGCTTGAGTTTCAATAATAGGTAATGCAGTCAAAGATCCGCCTCCTTTTACTCTACCTTTCATTGATTCTGGTAAATCATTCATTTGAGCAGCAATTGTATCATCAGAAATGATTTTAGCAGCACGCTCTAATAATCTTGAGTGTAAGTAGAAAACGTCACCTGGGTAAGCCTCACGACCTGGAGGACGACGTAATAATAAAGATACCTCACGGTAAGCAACAGCTTGTTTAGATAAATCATCATATACAATTAATGCTGGTTTTCCAGAGTCACGGAAAAACTCACCAATAGCAGCACCAGTCATTGGAGCATAGAATTGTAATGGAGCTGGATCAGCAGCATTAGCAGCTACAACAACTGTATAAGCCATTGCACCAGCATCTTCTAATTTCTTAACAATACCTGCTACAGTTGAACCTTTTTGTCCTATAGCTACATAGATACAGAAAACTGGTTCGCCTCTATCGTAAAATTCTCTTTGATTTATGATTGTATCAATCGCAACAGTAGTCTTTCCTGTTTGACGGTCACCAATAATTAACTCACGTTGACCACGTCCAATCGGAATCATAGCATCAACTGCCTTCACTCCTGTTTGTAATGGTTCAGTAACTGGTTGACGGAAAATTACTCCTGGTGCTTTTCTTTCGATTGGCATTTCAAATAATTCACCTGTAATTGGTCCTTTACCATCAATTGGTTCTCCTAATGTATTTACTACACGACCTACTAAGCCTTCTCCTACGTTAACAGAAGCGATACGTCCTAAACGTTTTACTGTATCACCCTCTTTTACTCCTGAAGAACGACCTAAAAGAACCGCTCCAACATTATCTTCTTCAAGGTTCAAAGCAATACCTTGCAATCCACCTTCAAATTCAATCAACTCTCCGTATTGAACTCCTGTTAGTCCATAAATACGAGCAATACCATCCCCTATTTGAAGAACGGTTCCTACTTCTTGAAGTTCTGCTTCAGATCTGAATCCTGAAAGCTGCTCTCTTAAAATTGCAGAAACTTCTGCTGGTTTTACATCTGCCATGTGTTATGAAGTTTTACGTGATTCCGTTTATTCGGATTATCTTGTTAAACGTTGCTTTAAATTATTAAATTGATTAGCTATTGAAGCATCAATTTGTTTATCTCCCATTCGAATGATGAAACCACCAATTAATGATTCATCAATCATTTCTTTCACTTCTAATTGTCCTTTAACAGTACCTTCTATTTTTTTCAAAATTGATGATTTAACATTTTCATCAAGTTGAGTAGCAGAAACTAAAGTTACTGGAACAATTCCTTTATACTCTTTAACTTGCTCTTCAAAAGATTTAGCAATTGTAGGTAAAATACTTTCTCTTCTATTTTTTGTAATCAATTTAATGAAAGACAATGATACATCTTCAAACTGACCAAAAATTTCATTAAAAATAGCAATTTTTTTATCTGAATTGATAACTGGGCTATTTAATAAAAGTTGAAAATCAAGCGTTTCGTTATTTGCTTCTAACAAATAACTCATATCACCAGAAATTTGCTCGACTTTATTTTGTTCGATTGCAATTTCCAATAATGCTTTAGCGTAACGACTTGCCGATTTAGTACTTTTCATCTTGATCTATTAATTCAAGTTAATATCATCTGCAAGCTTTTCAGCTAATGCTTTTTGTTTATTATCAGTTGATAATTCACCTCTTACTACTTTTTCAGCAATTTCGATAGACAATACTGCAACTTGAGTTTTTAACTCAGCAATCGCAGCAACTTTTTCGTTATTAATTGTAGCTCTTGCAGAAACTAATATCTTATCAGCTTCAACTTTTGCTACTGTTTTAGCCTCATCTACTAATCTTACAGAAATTTCTTTTGCTTCTTTCAAGATATTATCTCTTTCAGCTCTCGCTTCTTTTAATAGATTCTCATTAGAAGCTTGTAAAGCTTTCATTTCCTTTTTAGTTCTTTCAGCTAATTCTAATGCCTCAGTAATATTTTCTTCACGTTTGTTTACTGCACCAAGTAAAGGTTTCCAAACAAATTTTGTAAGGATAAATAACAAACAAATAAATACTATCGATGTCCAAATTAAAAGACCAAAGTCTGGTGTAACGATACTCATATATACTAACTTTAATTTTGTTTAATTTTTAAAAAAACATATTGCAACCAACCGTTGCAATATGTTTTAGTTCTTTTTGAAAAATTATTTTGCTCCTCCAAGAAGACCAACAACTACTCCAAATAATGCAACACCTTCAATTAAGGCAGCAGCAATAATCATTGCAGTTTGAATTTTTCCAGAAGCTTCTGGTTGACGAGCGATTGCATCCATTGCAGATCCACCAATTCTACCAATACCTAACGCTGCTCCTAAAACAGCAATACCAGCACCAATTGCAGCTATACTTCCGTAAATCATAACTATATATATTAAAAAATTACTAATTAATGGTGATGTTCTTCTACCGCTGCACTAATGAACAACGAAGTCAACATCGAAAACAAAAACGCTTGTAAAAACGCTACTAAAATTTCTAATACCGAAATAAATAATGCCATTGGTACGGATAACGCACCCCAAGCAGCACTTTTATTGATAAAGATAATAGAAATTAATGCTAAAACAATAATATGACCTGCAGTAATATTTGCAAATAAACGAACCATTAATGCAAATGGTTTAGTCAACACTCCAACTATTTCAATTGGAATCATAATAATCAATAATGGAACCGGCACACCTGGCGTTGCAAAAATATGTTTCCAATAATTTTTATTTCCTGAAAACACTGTTACCAACAATGAAGCTACAGCCAACACCATTGTTACTGCAATATTCCCTGTCAAGTTTGCACCACCTGGGAAAACAGGAATTAGACCTAATAAGTTATTAATTAAAATAAAAAAGAAGATAGTTAATAAGAAAGGTGTATACTTCATGTATTTATGTTCTCCAATGTTTGCTTTTGCAACCTCATCTCTAACAAAAATCACAATTGGCTCGATGAATTTAGCTAAACCTTTAGGGGCAACTGAACCATTTTTTTTATAAAAACGTGCTACAACTGACATTAAAACAACTAATAAAGTAGAGCCTATTAATAAAGACAATGTGTTTTTTGTAATTGATAAATCTAAAGGTTTTGCATTTACAGGGTGTCCATTATGAAAATCTAATTCATCGTTCCCATTTAATTTGTAAATTTTCTCATGAAACAATGCATATCCATGTTCTGTATCAGCTACATATGTAATCTCTCCACCATTTTCATCAATTGCATGCTGAAGTTCTCCATGGTGATATAAATATTTTGAAGAAAAAACTTTCAATCCTCCATCAACTAAAATGATTGGCAAAGGAATTGAAACTGCGTCTTCATGACCACCTACAATATGCCACTCATGTGCATCTCCAATGTGATGCATAATCGTTTCAGATACATTAAACTCTTTCTCTTTTCCTTCATTCGCAAAAGTTGTGTTTAATGCAAGAACTGCCAAACAAGTTAAAAATATCGATTTTACTACGTTTCTTAAATTCATTGTTCTATTTTTTCGAATGTATGTATCCAAATTTTGCGCAAAGGTAGGGAATCTTTATTTATGTACAATAAAAAAAATGAATTTAAATTAGTCCAAAACAAAATTTAATAAAAATTAATCAAACTCCTCTTCTAATTAATATTATTCAAAACGATTATTTTGATGGTTCAACCCCTTCTATCAAACATGAATTAGTTATCAATTCTGAAGTATATGTTGCCTTTACAACTAAAGCATATTTTGCATTATCTGGTTTCACCTCCAATATAAATTCAAAATTCATTCCTCCATTTGAAAAGGTATATGAATAATTATTAATCTCTTGGTTATTCACAAAAATTCGAACTTCTTTATTACTTCTAATATTTGAGACAAATCCCTTCACAATGTTTGGGCCTAAATTAAACTTTGTCGGACAAGATGCTGGATTTATAAATGAAATTGAAGGAGGGCTACTCAACACTATTTCTTTTTGAACCTTAAAACTAAATGATGCTTCACCACATTTGGAGGAAACCAAGACATCAAAAACATTTACTCCTGTAGTTAATTGATAATCATTGATTTTAATTTGTTTTGAAATAGGATCAAAAACAAAAGGAATTATTGCATTATTGAATTTTACTTTTATTTGTTCTTGAAATTGTAAATTTTCAGTAGCTAAAACAAAAGTTAATTTTTCGTTTGTAGTCTTAGCATTATTAGGGATTGAACTTGACATTAAGCTTAGAATTGGCTTGTAACAAGGAGTTTTATATGTTATTATTTGATCATCTTGAGCAACTCCTTCGCTATTATTTGCTTTAATTAAAACTGTATTATCTCCATCTAGCAAATTGACATTTAGCTTGAGTATTTTGTTATTCAAATTATAACTAAAGTCATCTACATTTTGATTATTTACATACACTTCTATATTTTGCTTGTTTTCAACATTTAAAACTGTAGCTACCAATTCATGCATATTAGTAACTGAGACAAAAGGTGAAACAGAAGGATTTGTAATATTAACAATAGGCATTATTTTTTGTTTAATTGGTTTAAAAAATAGCATTGTTATTTTAGAATCAGAACCAACAGTATTTGTAGCTTTTACTTCAATCTGATTTGCACCTTCTTGTAACAAAACTTGAAATGATACCACGTTCATTTTGACATCAAAAAGGAAATTTGAAAGAAATTGATTGTTTAACTTTACTGTTATTTGATTTTTATCCGTCACATTTAAAACATTAGCTACAACATTATAAGATTTTTCCATTACATCTATTGGAGATACTAATGGATTCTTAAATGTTACAATTGGAGGTTGTAAAGCTTCTTTTTTATATATAATTGTAATGTATTTAACATCTGTACCTGAAGTATTTGTTCCTCTTACTTCAAATTTATTCTCTCCTAAATGAAGTATGACATTACTTTTAAATATTCTAGATGATGGATCATAATTAAAATTATAGTTACTAATTGAATCTTGTTTAAAAATAACATTATCTCTATTCGAGATATGCAATATCGTAGATTGCAAAACAAAATTTTGGGAACTAACTATTTCATTATCCCTAGAAGGATTAGTTATCGTTACTACTGGCAATTTGGGTTGTTCTACAACAGGCTCCTCGCTCACTTCCTCTTTTGAAAAATAAACATCGTCTACAACATCATTATGAGAATTTCTTGACTTTAATTGAAAACGAATATAAGCACTTGAATAATGATATATATCTTGTTTATATTTACTCGATTTAATTATTCCGTCAAAATCATCTTTTTGCGTAAATGTTGATTTATGTTCAATTCCGATTGAAACTCTTTTTCCAATTTGATAACCTAAACCAAACCCTACACTTGGCATAAATAAAGGTTTATATATTGCTACCTCGGTTTCATAATTATTATCTCTAAATGAACTGATATTTTCGAATGAATAACTAGATAATTTCGAATAATCATACAAAGAACTCGAACTATTAATTATATCTGTTTTGGTAGTATACCAAGTATAGCCTGCACCTACAAAAATATATGGGTCAAATTTTGTTGTTTCTTTTACTCTATTAGCATGAATTACAAATTCTACAGCTAAACGGTTAATAGTAGATTTAAAATTATCGATAGAATATCCAAATGTATCTTTATAATTAGAATTTACATTACTATATATTCCTTTATAATCGTTCGCAATTAAAGAAGAATCTGTATTCTGTCCATACCAATTACCTGTTAAATACCTACCTCTAATATCAAAACTAAACACTTTACGATAATCATAATTAAATGATTTACCTATAGTTAATCCCCAACCATGGTTTATTTGATACTTAACATCGGAAGTATGCCAAGTTCCACCATAGTTGAAACCCCAAAACCACCTAGAGTCTGAATCATAATCAATTTTAGATTGTGAAATCCCTGAAAATGCACTAACTAATATGGTAAATAGTAAAAGTATATTTTTCATCATAAGAATTGTTTTTAAGAAATCACTTTGGCGATAACTGTGCCAAAATTGACAATAAAATGCCGAATTTTTGTTTCTATTTCAAAAAACTTTAGATAAAATAGTATCTAAAACTGCAATTTTTCTTATTTTCATCGAAAAAAGTTCCAATTATCTTATGCTTCACAAAATAGCATTTATATTATTTGTTGTTCTTAGTCATTTCGAGATATATTCTCAAATGAAATATAATGATTGTTCTAACGCTGCTGATATTTGTCCAAATAAAACGATGTCATTTACAAATGTTGGAGCAAATTCAACTCAATGTACATCCTGTGAAGATGACTTTAATTATTGTTTTACACCAAATAGAACCATTTGGTTAAAATTTAAAACGAACAGCAGTGGTGGAACAGTTCAGCTTAATTTCTCAAGTATGGTCTTTTCTAATAAAATAGGTCAAAGTAAAGGGATACAAGCAACTTTAATTGAAGCAGGAACACCTTGTATATCATCTACTTATACAAAAGTAGGGAATTGTGTTTCTAATTCTACTTCTAACTTTTCTCTTGGAGCATCATCGCTTAAACCTAATACCCTTTATTATGTTGTAATTGGTGGAGATAAATCTGGATCAAGTTCAGCTGAAGCTTCCGAATGCACATTTAATTTATACCTAACAGGTGGAGCAGTGAGTAGACCATCTCCCTACATTTCTATTTTACCAAGTTCGACTAGTATCTGCAAAAATGATATAGTTACATTCAATACTACTTTGATTAATTGTCCTGATAGTTCATTTTATAAATGGTATATCAATGGAACATTAAAAGCAATATCTGCTGAACCCTATTATCAATCTTCCTTTTTAAATGACGGAGATATTGTTTCAGTTAAAATCGGATGCTATTCATTTTGCTCTGATACTGTTTCAAAAAACTCTTTTCCCGTCAACGTTACTTCAATCAATGTAAATGCAGGTATAGATATGCCTACTCGACCAGGTGTAGGGGTTTTTATTTCAGGAACGACTGATGCACCTATTCATTATTGGACACCAAATTTAAACCTTATTGACAGTTTAGCATTATCTACACTTGCCTCTCCCTATACGACTACTACATACGTATTAACAGCTGAAAAAAATGGATGTATTGCTTACGATCAAATGGTTGTTAATGTGTCAGAAGATTTAGTTATTCCGACAACATTTACCCCAAATGGAGATGGTATTAATGATACTTTTGAAATTTTATATATTGAAAAATATCAAAATAATTCATTAAAAATTTTAGATAGATGGGGACAAGTAATTTATGAAACCATTGCTTACGATTACGATAAAGCTTGGGATGGCAAAAAAAGAAATGGTGAATATGCTGAAGGTGTTTATTTCTATCATTTAGAATTAAATGATGAAAAGCATTCTGTAATAAATGGTAGTATTACAATTTTAAAATGAAAAAAATCAAATTTATATTCATTACGTTCGTATTGATTGGAAATTTGACAATTTTCGATTGTAACGGACAACAACTCCCACAATATACTCAATGGGCAACTCATCAATTTTCTTTTAATCCAGCTCATGCAGGAATAAAACCTTGTGTTGATATTCAAACACTTGCAAGATATCAATGGACGACAATTAGTGGAGCGCCTAGAAGTGGCTTTGCTACCTTAAGTGTTCCATTGCATGCAGGAAGATCTGATTATTTAAGTGCGCGACATGGAATTGGAGCAAAAGTAGAGTACGACCATATTGGGCAATTTATTACAAACAAAGTCAATCTTGCCTATGCAGGACATTTCAACTTTTCGCGAGATACTCGATTATCATTAGGTATGTATGCTGGATTTATACATTTTGGTTATAATCCAAAAAATTCTATAACAATAGACCCTGATCCAATCGTATTATCTGAAGTTTCACGAATAATTCCAGATGCATCTTTTGGGAGTTGGTGGAATGGTAGAAATTACTATTTTGGTTTATCTATCCAAAATCTATTAAGAGGGAAATGGAAAGGAATTGGAATGGATTCTAGATACCGATGGCAAACGTACATTGATGCAGGATATCGCCAGAAAATATCATCAGAAGTAACCCTTCTACCCTCAATATTATTTAAAATACCAACGAGAGGACCTGTTTCATTTGATTTTAATTTAATGTATGATTACAATAATGTAGT
>CALPVI020000019.1 GCA_943326975.2 Actinomyces viscosus
TACAACTCAGGTTACGACGCAAACATTGGTTTTTTTAGTTGTGTTCCTCAGCGTGGAGATACTGTTTTGTATGATGAATATATTCACGCCAGTGTAAGAGATGGTATTCGAATGAGTTTTGCAGAATCTATATCCTTCAAGCATAATGATATCAGTGATTTAGAGCGAAAACTTGAAAATTTAACAGGTACAATTTATGTTTCAATAGAGACTTTATATTCAATGGATGGAGATATCGCTCCTTTAAAATCAATTGCTGAAATTTGTAAAAAAAATAATGCGTATTTAATTGTTGATGAGGCGCATGCATGTGGCGTTTTTGGAGAAAATGGTAAAGGGTTAGTAAATCAGGAAGACCTTGAAGAAAAAGTTTTTGCAAGATTGGTTACTTTTGGTAAAGCATTTGGTTCTCATGGTGCAGCCGTTTTAGGAAGTAAAGAATTGATTGATTATCAAATTAATTTTTCCAGATCATTTATTTATACAACAGCATTGCCTCCAGATAGTTATAGTCGAATCAGTAATGTTGTTGACTATAGTGAGAATGACTTTAATAGAAATAAGCTTCATGAAATAATTTCTTATTTTAGAAAAAGGTTTAATGAATTTAATTTTTCTTCAGATGAAAATTCTCCTATACAATTATTAGAGATTGGAAATATAGAAAAAACTAAAGAATTAGCAATTAAACTTCAAGAATCAAACTTTGGGATTAAACCAATTTATTCTCCGACTGTTCCAAAAGGAAGAGAAGGGTTAAGGATTTGTTTACATGCTTTCAATACAACTGAGCAGATTGAACTTTTCTATAAGTTAATCCAATAGAAAATTTTTAATTATCGTTTTTCCATTTGGTGTCAATATTGATTCAGGATGAAATTGTACACCATAAATAGGTAAACTTTTGTGCTGAATTGACATAGCAACATTGTTTTCAGAAAATGATGTAATTTCAATAGAATTATTTTCCTCAAATTTTTCAATTGCCCAACTGTGATAAAGTCCAACTTGAAAAGGTGATTGAATTGAGTTAAATATTTTAGATGGTTTAGAAATGAAAACATCTTCTTGAACTCCATGTTTTACAATGTTAAGGTTGATTAAGCTTTCACCAAAATATTCTCCTAAAGCTTGCATACCAAGACAAACACCTAAAATAGGTTTGGATGTATGAAAGCGATGAATTACTTCCATTAATTCCCCCGCATTTTTAGGTAATCCGGGACCAGGGGATAAGATGATTTTATCAAATTGCTGAATCTCATCTAATTCAAATTGATCATTTTTTTTTACTACGACTTCAGTATCTAGTCCTTCGATATAATGACAAAGATTATACGTAAACGAATCGTAATTATCTAAAATGAATACTTTCAATGCAATTTGCTTTAAAATTATTAAACTTGTAACAAAGTTAACTATAACTAAGGAAATACAACTCTGTAATTAGTTATCAATTTAAAAATAAAGAAATGAAAAAAGCAGTTCAAATTTCTGGCGCACCAGCACCAATAGGACCATATAGTCAAGCTATTTTAGCAAATAATACATTGTATGTTAGTGGACAAATTCCATTAAACCCTGTTGATGGGACTTTGGTAGTTGATACAATACAAAATGCTACTCATCAAGTTTTAAAAAACATTTTTGCTTTATTAGCTGAAGAAGGAATGAATGAAGATAATGTTGTAAAATGTAGTATTTTCTTAAAAGATTTAAATGATTTTGCTGTTGTAAATGAAATTTACGGTAGTTATTTTAAAAATATCCCACCAGCTAGGGAAACAGTTCAAGTGGCAAAATTACCATTAGACGTTCCAATTGAAATTTCTTGTATAGCTTTAAAATAGAATAAAATAAAATTTATTAGGAGGAGTCAGTCTGAGTAGTAGAATTATTTTTGAAGAAAATGATTCTTCGTATCGAAGATTGACGACGAAAGATAAATGAGTAATCCATTCAAATATAAAATAAGTGTAATCATTGTAAATTACAATGTAGAATACTTCTTGGAACAATGTCTCAATTCAGTAAAGAAAGCCTTGGAGAATATTTCTGGAGAAGTATTTGTTGTAGATAATAATTCTATTGATGGATCTGTTGAGATGGTAGCTCAAAAATTTCCTGAAGTTAATTTAATCGCAAATAAAGATAATAGAGGTTTTTCTAAAGCAAATAATCAAGCGATTGAATTATCTTCAAGCGAATACATATTATTACTAAATCCCGATACGGTAGTAGAGGAAGATACGTTTGCTAAAGTTGTTCATTTTATGGATGAACATCCGAATGCAGGAGGGCTTGGAGTTCGAATGATAGATGGTAAGGGTAATTTTTTGCCTGAATCTAAAAGAGGATTGCCAACTCCAGCAGTAGCGTTTTATAAAATATTTGGACTTTCAAGATTATTTCCAAAGTCGAAAAGATTTGGTCAATATCATTTAGGAAATTTAAGTGAATTCGAAATTAATGAAATTGATGTGTTAAGCGGAGCTTTTATGCTGATGCGAAGAGAAGCTTTAGATAAAGTAGGCTTGTTGGATGAGGCTTTTTTTATGTATGGAGAAGATATTGATTTATCTTACAGAATACAACTAGGTGGATATAAAAATTATTACTTTCCTGAAACACGAATTATTCATTACAAAGGAGAAAGTACAAAGAAAAGTTCTGTAAATTATGTTTTTGTTTTTTACAGAGCAATGGTGATTTTTGCTCAAAAACATTTTTCACAAAAAAATGCAAAACTATTTTCAATTTTAATTAATAGTGCAATCTATTTTAGAGCATCTTTAGCCATTTTTGGAAGATTTATTAAAGGGGCTATTTTACCTGTTTTTGATATACTATTCATACTAGTTGGTTTATTTTCTTTAACAAACTATTGGAAACATGCTAGTATTGAATTTCCTCAGGAAATTGTTCGATTTGCCATACCAATTTATACAATTGTTTGGATGTTGAGTGTTTTCTTTCAAGATGGTTACGATACACCTTTGAAACTATTAAGGTATATCAAAGCGTCTATAATAGGGACCTTAATTATTTTGGTTTTTTACGCACTTCTTCCCAAGGATTGGCAATTTTCAAGATTATACATTTTAATAGGAGCCTTGTGGGTTTCGTTATATTTTATTTTATCAAGAATCTACCTTCATTTCTCATTTAAAAAGCGTTTTGGTTTAATTGTAAATAAAAATAAGCGATTTGTTGTTATTGGTTCTATCGAAGAAGCATTAAGAGTTGAACAATTGATTAAACAGACGAATACAAAAATCGATAAGATTGAATTTGTGTCGTGTTTAGATGAAAAAGAAGCAGGTACAATTGGTGCAATCAATCAATTAGATCAAATTGTTCATATTCATCATATCGATGAGGTTATTTTTTGTGCAAAAGACAATTCTGCTCAAACAATTATTTATTGGATGTCTAGAATCACTTCAAAAGAAGTTGATTTTAAAATTGCACAACCTGATAGCTTGTTTTTAATTGGAAGTAATTCAATAGATACGGCTGGAGATTTATATGTCTTAAATATAAATGAAATTACACGTAAATCAAATGAGCGTTCTAAGCGAACTTTTGATATCGTAGTTTCTTTTTTTATGTTAGTGTGTTATCCTTTTGTTTTTCTTTTTTATAAAAATAAATTGGATCTGCTGATTAATTTATTTTTAGTTTTTGTTGGTAAAAAAACGATTGTTGGATATCAGTTTCAAGTAACGGATAAATCTTTTAAATTACCGAAATTAAAACCTGGAATCCTCTCGCCTTTAGATCTTGTGAAAAATTCAACTGAATTTTATATCGAAAAATTGAATTTGATCTATGCCAGAGATTACCATGTTAAAAAAGATTTTCAGATTCTTTTAAAGGCATGGAACAAGTTAGATAGAGTTTAATATTTTAACAAATAAAACTGATAATAAACAGATTTATTTGTTTTCTTGATTAAATTAAAACTTATTATAGATTAACTATTGTTTTAAAGGATTTTTACCTTATTTTTGCATAGAAAATAATTGAAATACCATTTCGAATATGGCACAAATTGAGATTAGACTTCCTAAAATGGGAGAAAGTGTTACTGAAGCTACAATTACTAACTGGTTGAAAAATATCGGTGATACAGTAAGTTTGGATGAGCCTTTAGTTGAAGTTGCTACAGATAAAGTAGATAATGAATTACCTTCTGAGGCAGCAGGTGTTTTAGTAAAACAACTTTTTGAGAAAGATCAAGTAGCTCAAGTTGGAGATGTAATTGCTATTATCTCTACTGATGGTGATGCTTCAGTTGCATCAGAGCCAGCAAAAGAAGTTTCTGCACCTTCGGTTTCTGTTGAAGAGATTTCAAAGTCAATTGAAAATGCTGTTGTAACAGCAGGTACAGGTGATGCAATTCAAAAAAATGGTCCTTCAGGTAAATTTTATTCTCCTTTAGTTAGAAGTATTGCAGAAAAAGAAGGTATCTCAATTTCAGAATTAGAATCATTGAATGGTTCTGGTCAAGCAGGTCGAGTTACTAAAAAAGACATATTAAATTTAGTTGATAATAGAGGTAATGTTATTGCTGCTCCAGTCACAAGTACTGAAGTTGTGGTTACAAATCAAAAATCTACACCGGCTGTTGCTGCTGCACCTGTTTCTAGTGGATTCTTATCACACATAAAAGAGCCAGTTGTTTTTCCATTGCCAGGTGATGAAATTGTAGAGATGGATCGTATGCGTAAGATTATTGCTGAGCATATGGTAATGTCAACTCATGTTTCTCCACACGTAACTTCTTATGTGGAAGCAGATGTTACAAATATTGTGAAATGGAGAAATAAAGTGAAAAATGAATTCATGAAAAGAGAAGGTGAGAATATTACTTTCACACCTATTTTTATTGAAGCAATTGCAAAAGCAATAAAAGATTTTCCTATGATTAATGTTTCAGTTAGTGGAACAAATATTATTGTAAGAAAAGAAATAAATATTGGAATGGCAGCAGCATTACCTTCAGGTAATTTAATAGTTCCAGTTATAAAAAATGCTGATCGTTTGAATTTGGTTGGTTTAACCAAACAAGTTAATGAGTTAGCTAATAATGCTAGAAACAATAAATTAAAACCAGAGGATATTCAAGGAGGTACTTACACTGTAACAAACGTAGGTACATTTGGGAATGTAATGGGGACGCCAATTATTAATCAGCCTCAAGTTGCAATATTAGCTTTAGGAGCAATTAGAAAAGTTCCTGCAGTAATTGAAACGCCTGATGGAGATTTTATTGGGATACGCCAAAAGATGTTTTTATCACACTCATACGATCATAGAGTAGTTGATGGAGCTCTTGGGGGTCAATTTGTAAGAAGAGTTGCTGATTATCTTGAACAATTTGATATAAATAGAGAATTTTAATAAAAAAAAATATTAATTTCGTAAACCCTCAGTAGTATTACTGAGGGTTTTTATGCTATATATTATGAAAACTTTTTACTCAATTATTTCATCTTTTTTAATTGTTTTTATTTCATTTTCTCAAGAAACAGAACTTGAAGTTAGGAAAATGATTAGAACAGCATCAGAACAAGAATTAGTTATTGAAAATTCTAGGTACATTCAAGAAGGATATTTGTATTTTGCAGATTTGATTTCGAATAGATTGATAGAAATTAATCCAGAAAGTTCAAATTATAATTATAGAAAAGGTTATATCGTACTTAATTTGAAAAAAAATGGTATTGATGCTATTCCATTCTTAGAAAAAGCTGTTCAGCATACAGATAAAAATTATGATATGGTGTCAATTGACGAAAAAGATGCTTCAATTGATGCATTTTATTACTTAGGTAAGGCATATCATATTGATGGACAAATTCAAAAAGCTATTGAAAATTACAACATATTTTTATCTCAAACTCAGAAAAATTCAGAAATTATTGAAGATGTTAATTTAAGTTTGAAACAATGTGAGGTTGCACTTAAATTATTGGAATTGCCAAAAAAATCAAAAATTATTAATTTAGGAGATACTCTAAATTCTTCATTCCCTGAATATTCTCCATTTATTTCTATTGATGGTTCGGCATTGTTTTTTACATCAAGAAGACCTTGGGACGAACATTCAAAAGCACAGTTTAAAGATCCTATAACAAGTGATTTTAAAGAGGATATATACGTGAGTTATAATGATGAAGGAGGTAAATGGTCTAAACCAAAAAGATTAGATTTTTGTGAAGATGATAGAAACGAAGCCTCAATTTCAGTTAGTCCAGATGAAAGAAGGGTTTATTTGTATCAAGATGATAAAGGGAATGGGGATATATTTTATACAGATTTGAATGGTAATACTTTTGACGAGATTAAAGACTTAAAATATGGAGGTGTAAATTCTAAATATTGGGAGACACATTGTACAATGACAATTGATGGATTAAATATGTATTTTGTATCCGCTAGACCAGAAGGATTAGGGGGGAGAGATATTTATAGAGTTGTTAAATTGCCGAATGGTGAATGGAGTTTACCTCAAAATTTAGGACCTACAATTAACACACCTTATGATGAAGATTGTCCTTTTATTGCTGCTGATAATAAGACGTTATATTATTCGAGTAATGGACCTAAAAGCATGGGTGGTTTTGATGTTTTCATGACAATGCGTGATGAAGATAATAATTGGCAGACTCCTATAAATGTTGGTTTCCCAATTAACTCTACGTCTGATGATGTGTTTTATACTACTACGATTGATGGTTTGAAAGGGTACATTACGTCAAATCGTAAAGGAGGTAAAGGTGAAAAAGATCTTTATGAGATTCAAAATGATTATTTAGGAGCTACTAAAATATCTTTATTTAAAGGAAGAGTTAAAACAGTAAACAATAAACAAATCCCAAGTGATTTAGAGATTGTTTTGAAAAATTTAAGTTTCCCAGATTATCCATTTAAATTGATTAATCCTCGTTTAAGAGATGGTGGTTTTTTCTCTAGTTTAGATGAATGCTCTGATTATGAGTATATTTTAAAGTCTAAAACAACAGGGAAAGAATTCTACAAAGGTACTTTTTCTACAGATTGTGAAGGAAGATATATTCAGATTTACAGAGAGATCTTATTGAATGTAGATAAATTAAAGATTATTCCAAATATTGCATACTCACTTAAAGGTAGTGTATATGATAAGAAAACAAATGAAAAATTGGATAGTTCTAAAATAGCTATATATATTAGTAATAATTCTAAAGTGATAGATACAATTACAACAGATTTAAATGGCGCTTTCGCATCAAATTTCTTTAAAACGAATAACTATTATTTCGGCGACACTTTACATTTAACAATTAAAGTTTCTCAAAATGGATATATTAATCAGTCTTTTGATGTTAAACAAGTTTTAGACTCGACAGCAGTAATAGATTTAAAATATTATTTAGAAAAAAATGAAGTTGGGGTGGATTTGGCAAAAGTTGTTAATTTAAAACCAATTTATTTTGATTTAGGTAAATTTGCAATCCGACCTGATGCTAAAAAAGAGTTAGATAAAATTGTGAGAATTATGAAAGATAATCCTACAATTCATGTTGAATTGGGTTCGCATACAGATTGTAGAAGTTCTTCAGAATCAAATATGATCTTATCTGATAAACGTGCAAAAGCATCTGCAGATTATATTAAAAAGAGAATTGATAATCCTATAAGAATTTCTGGTAAAGGTTATGGTGAAACTCAATTAGTAAATCAATGTGAATGTGAAGGTAAAGTTATTGTTCCTTGTACTGAAGCTCAACATCAACAAAATAGAAGAACTGAATTTAAAATAGTTCAAAATTAATTAATTCATTTGTTTTTTTAATTATTGGATAAAATGAATAAATTTTTGATATCAGTACTTGTAATTTTGAATTCGTTAATAGGGTTTTCACAAAAATCTGAAATGGAGATACGAAAAATGGCAAGAGAATCTTCAGAATCTGATTTAGTAAATGAAAGTTCTACTTTGATGAATTTAAATCAATTGTATTTAGCAGAAATATTAGTTGATAAATTGATTCAGTTTTCACCTGATAATTCAAATTACAACTATAAAAAAGGGTTTATTTTATTATATGCAAAAAATGATTTCAAGGGAGCTACTCCTTTTTTGAAAAAAGCTACTGAGAAAACAAATTTAAATTACGATGTATATTCTTCTAATGAAAAAAGTTCATCAATAGATGCTTATTATCATTTAGGGGTTTGTTATCATCTTAATGAGCAATTTGAATTAGCTAAGCAATCTTTTAATCAATTTTTATTTTCTACGGATTCAAAATCGGATTTAATTTTAAAGGCACACTCTTCAATTTTGCAATGTAATGTAGCAATAGAACTTATAAAGAAACCGAAAAATGCAAAGGTTAATAACATGGGGAAAGTTATTAATTCTGTATATTCTGATTATTCTCCAGTAGTTTCTTTAGACGGAAGTGCAATTTATTTTACTTCTAGAAGGCCATGGGAAGATGGAGCTTCAGATCAGTATAGAGATAATTTTAATAAAGATTATCCTGAGGATATTTATGTTTCTTATTTAGATGATAAAATTTGGTCTTCTCCTAAAAGAATTGAGTTTTGTGATCCTGAAAGAAATGAAGCTACAATAGCTGTTAGTTCTGATGAAAAACGAATTTATGTTTATCAAGACAATAAAGGTGGAGGAGATATATATTATTCAGAGTTCAATTCGAATTATTTTAAAGAGATTCAATCTCTTGATTATAAGGGATTAAATTCTGAAAATTGGGAAACACATTGTACAATGACACCCGATGGTTTGAATATGTATTTTGTTTCTGATCGCCCTGGTGGAATTGGTGGAAGGGATATTTATAGAATTGTAAAATTACCTAATGGAGAATGGAGTTTGCCTCAAAATTTAGGTCCATCAATTAATACTGTTAATGATGAAGATGCACCTTTTATAGGTGTTGATAATAAAACATTATACTTTTCTAGTAATGGATCTAAAAGTATGGGAGGTTTTGACGTATTTGTTTCTATTAGAGATGAAAATAATAATTGGGGAGATCCAATTAATATGGGGTTTCCAATTAATTCAGTAGCTGATGATATATTTTACACGACTACAATAGATGGATTAAAAGGCTATTTATCTTCTTCAAGAAATAATGGTTTTGGAGAAAAAGACATTTATGAAATAGAAAATGATTATTTCGGAAGAAACAATATAGCAACTTTGAAGGGGCAGATAAAAGTTATTAATAATGCTAAATTACCTTCTGATTTAAGAGTGGATATTAGATGTTTAAACTGCGAGTCTTCCATAGAAACATCTACTACACCTCGATTAAGAGATGGGACTTTCTTTAGTGCTTTATTGGAGCATTGCAGAGAATATGAATATGTTTTAGTTCAAGAAAAAACAAATATAGAGCTCTACAAAGAGTCTTTTTCTACTAGTTGTGATAATTTGTATAATGAGACATATAGAGAAATAGTCTTGGATGCTGAGAACATGAAAGTAATTTCAACTAAAGATGTTTCTATCTTAAATGAAGATAATGTTACAGCTGATTTAAGAAATAAAAAAGAAAAAGAATTAGATTTAAAAGCTTCTGGTGTTCATGAAGTGAATAATAATATAAAATCCAATTTAACAAAGGATTTTGAAATGATTCATTATTTTGGTTATAACCTAAATAAATTGTCCGTCAAAAGTGGTGATTTAAAATTGTTTCTCGATAATATTGAGCATGAGATTGTAACTAATCAAAGAAATAGTTTTACAATTCAAATTCAATCTTCGGCATCTAAAGTTCCAACTAAAACATATTCTTCAAATGAACAATTAGCTCAGATACGAGCTGAAAATATAAAGAAAGAATTATTACTATATATAGCTAATAATAAAAATATAGCTAAAAAAGTTGATGTCGAAATAGTAAGTTCAATTGTTGATGGACCTGAGTATTCAAATGATGCTTCCAATTCTAAGAAATATCAAAAATTTCAGTTTGTTTCATTAAAAACAAAATAGTTAGTCATGAACAAAAGAATTACAATAGCAATTGATGGATATTCATCTTGTGGTAAAAGTACGTTAGCTAAAGCTCTTGCTGCTAAATTAGGTTATGTTTTTATAGATACCGGAGCAATGTATAGAGGGGTTTCCTTGTATTGTCTTGATAATAATTTGATTTCAGAAGGTGAAATAAATGTACTAGCATTGATTAATTGCCTTGATAAAATCGATTTAAAATTTGAATTAAATCCTGATTCAAATAAACCTGAACTTTTATTAAATTCAATTAATGTAGAAAATAAAATCAGAAAAATTGCTGTATCTA
This sequence comes from Actinomyces viscosus, assembly GCA_943326975.2. Lineage (GTDB taxonomy): Bacteria > Bacteroidota > Bacteroidia > Flavobacteriales_D > Crocinitomicaceae > CAIUKX01. The sequence continues at coordinate 10,338 of CALPVI020000019.1, forward strand.
AATTAGTTTCAAAGGTGGCTTCTATCAAAGAGGTGCGTCAAAAGTTAGTAAAAGAGCAGCGATTAATGGGAGAGCAAGGAGGTGTTGTCATGGATGGAAGAGATATAGGCTCTGTTGTTTTTCCTAATGCTGAATTGAAATTATTTATTACTTCAGACCCTCAAGTTAGGGTAGAACGAAGATTTTTAGAATTATCAACTACAGACCAATCAATTACAAGAAAAGAAATAGAAGAAAATTTAAATTATAGAGATTTATTAGATACTACACGAGAGGAAAGTCCTCTAATGCAAGCCGAAGATGCGATTGTAATTGATAATACCAATTTAAATCAAGAACAGCAATTAGATGTAGCGTATAATTATGTATTAGCTATTTTAAAGAATTAACTATTTTCTTTTTAGTTTTAAATTTTTTCCAATAAGCAGCTTATTTTTAAAAAAATAACAAATCAGCATGTAATTATAATATTTTTTGTATTTTTGTTACAATAAAGTTGATAAATATATAATATGATGCAGTCCTTAGGAAAAATTACAGAAGAATTAATAAATCGAAGTCCATTTTTGCGTGAAGCAATGGCAGAGAATTTAATTAATATTTCCTCTTTAGCAAGAAAATTAAAACCTGAGATAGAAGAGATTTGTAAAAAAGAGGTGAATGAAGGAGCTATAGTTATGGCTATAAAAAGAATGCCTCCTGGATACTATCATCAACTTGAATTAAAAATCAAAAATGTTATGGGTGAAATAGGTGATTTACTTGTAAGAAGTAATTTAGCTGATTTCACATTCAAAAATTCGGATACTTTGAAAGAACAACAATCAAGGTTAATGAATATGTTGAACAAAGAAAATGATAGTTTTTTCACTATTTGTCATGGTATTACAGAAACTACTTTTATTGTAAGTTCTAATCATATAGATACAATAAATGATTTATTCAAAGACGAGAAATTAACTTCTCATTCTAAAAATTTAGCGTCTGTAAGCGTAAAGTTACCTCCAATAAATTCTGAATTACATGGTATTTATTACTATTTATTGAAGCATTTAGCTTGGGAAGGTATAAACATTATCGAGATTGTTTCTACTTCAAATGAGTTTACAACTGTCGTTTCACAGGTTGATATTGATAGAGCTTTTACAATTTTAATGAAATTAAAAAGGGATAATTCACTTTAATTTTTTTGAATTAAATTTCCTTTACCCAAATTTATAAATTCGATTTTTGATGGAGACCCCTTGTAAAAGATGTCTCCATTGTTTTTTATTTGACATTTAAACAATGTATTCGAAGCGTTTATCCAAATAGGGGCAGCTGAATTCGATATGCCAATTAAAGAATCTTTTATTTGTAAGTCTTTGGTATTACAATATCCATTTCCATTAACAATTAATTTCGCAGCATCTGATTTTCCCGTTAATGTAAAATCTCCAAATCCACCAGTTACAATTGCATTTACATATTTTGCATTTACATTTAATTTTACAGAACCAGCACCATCTTTAACTACTAATGTAAAATAATCAACATGTAATTCACCTAAATTTTTCAAAGAATCTGTTCCAATAAATTCTATGTTAACTAATGATTTTAGATGGATTTCAACATTAATTTTCTTTTTGTAATTTCTTAGGAAGTTGCATTTGTTTTTGTTTTTTATTTCTAATAGTTGATTTTCGTTAAGATTTAATTCAATATGGTTCAATAAGTTTTTGCCTCCTGTAAGCACAACTTTATTAGCAGAATCTTGAATAATAGTATAGGTTAAATGTTCATTAAGGATAAGTTTATCAAATTCGTTTAAATATATTTCTTTTGATACAATTGTCCCAGTAGATTTAAAGCAAGATCGATTTTCAGGTTTTTTACAAGAAAAAAGAAGAGTGCATACAAGTAAATAATAAACTAAATTTTTCATTTTTTGTAATTTAAAGTATAACCTATCCCAGATTCAAAATAATCAGCTTTTGCCCAATGTGATTTAAGTACAACGTTGAAAAATAAGCCATTGTTTAAATAATATCTCATTCCAACACGATGGTAAAATAAATCATCAGGCTTATATTTATCTCTGACATAAACCCCCATGCCTAATACAAAATGAAAATTATCTAATGGTAAAAGATAACCAGCAAATACGCCTAACTGAATAATATCTAATTGTGTTTTTTTTATATCTGTTTTATATCCAAAGGTTGATTGTTTAGAAAAAAAATCGAATGCTAATTCACATCCAACACGAGGTTTGAAGAAATATCTTGTGTTAGCTGATAATGAGAAGACAGCATATTTTCTACTTTGTGTAGGATAAATTTCTTTTTCTGAAATTATACTAGTTGCACTAAATAAGAATTTTTTGAAAGGGAGATGATAACCAATTTTTGTTGAATCTAAATGATTGTTTTGATGTATTGTGTATCCATATCCTAAACTTAAAAATGGTAAATTGACTCCTAGGTTTGGAGTTTGTGCTGCAGCATTAGAACAATGAGTAATGTCTATACCAAATGAAAAGTGATGATTATTAATGTCTAGACGATTTATCAAACCAAAGCATATTAGTGCATTTACATGCGATCCAATAGCATTGTTTTTAGCATTTGTTATTGGGTCATAGTGTTTTGGAGTATAGGCTAGTCCATTTGCTAATTTCCCAAGGAAGCGATATTTTTTTTTATGTATGAATGGAAATTCTATGAATTGGTAAATGCCGTTAAATCGACCCAAAATTTGATCA
>CALPVI020000020.1 GCA_943326975.2 Actinomyces viscosus
GACCAATTAGTTTATCTTATTTTGTTGGTTTAGGTTACGAGCCAGCTGATTTAATAGGAATTAAAGATTTCTATTTATTACCAAAGGGTTATCTGACCGCTTTTTTAATCATTTTTTGTTTACCAGCATTAATAGCTTATAGAGTTTCATTAGGTAAAAAAAACAAATAACCTATATCTAAAACCATTTAGTAAAACTAGTTTTTACTTTCAATAGGATTCCAATAATACCAATTTTATTAAATTTCTGAAAGATTTATTATTTTGAATAAATAACTGCTTTGTTTATTTTTGAGTTGAAAATTTTACTAAAATAAATACTTTATGAAGAAACTATTACTTACAGGAATGTTATTCTTAGGTGTAGGTGTAAATGCTCAATTACCTGATGGTAGTGTAGCTCCAGATTTTACTTATACTGATATCAATGGAAATTCTCATCGTTTATATGATTATTTGAATGCTGGAAAGACTGTTATTATTGATGTTTCAGCTACTTGGTGTGGACCTTGTTGGAATTATCATAATACAAATGCAATTGAAGATTTATGGGTTGCACACGGTCCATCTGGTAGCCAAGGTGTATCACAATCAACTACAGATGATGTAATCGTATTGTTCATTGAAGGAGATGGATCTACTAACGGAACTGACTTACGAAATTCTACAAATAATTCATGGGGTGACTGGACAGCTGGTGCTAATCATCCAATTATAGATTTATCTGTTAATGACGCAAGTAGTTTTAAAACTAATTATGCGATAAGTGCTTTTCCTACAATCATGAAAATCTGTCCAAATAGATTGTTAACGGGATTAGATGCTTTACCAGCTGCTGATTTATATACAGAAGTTGGAAAATGTCCTCCTCCAGCTACTTCTTCAGCAGATGTATTATTTCAGTCCTATGCAGGTATCCCAGTAGATTGTCCAGGAACATCGTATACGCCTTCAATAAAATTCATGAATAATAGTACAACGACGTTAACAAGTGCAACATTAGATGTGAAATTAAATGGTGTAACGGTTTCAACAGGTGCTTTTACAGGTTCATTATCTCAATATGGTATTTCTACAATTACAGGTTCGGCTATTTCCAACTTTACAGGTGGAAATTTAGTTTTTACTGTAACTACAGCTGGGGATGTTAATAGTGCGAATAATGTATATACAAAAAATATTGGTCATTCATCAACCATCATTTCAGGTAATATTAAAATAGTTCCAATTACAGATAAATATGGAAAAGAAACAACTTGGGCATTAAAAGGTTATAACGGTAGTACTAAATCTTCAGGAGGTCCATATACTACTGCTGCTTCAGTAGGTGAAACGCCTCAACAACCGAAATATACAATTTTGTCAAATGGTTGTTATTATTTAGAAGTTAAAGATTTATATGGAGATGGTTTTACTGGTTCAAGTGGAAATGGATCTTTAAGTATATATGTCGGAAATACAGCGGTAGTTAAAATTGATAATTTTACAACTGACTATACAGCAGTTGGTTTTGTTGTAGATAATTCATTGAGTTTAGCGGAAAATGCACAATTAGGTGAGTTAAATGTCTATCCAAATCCTGCAACTAATAAAGTAAATGTTTCTTTTACAGCACAAAGTTCTGATTATACAGTTCAAGTAGCTGATATTACTGGAAGAATTCTGAAAACTAGTAAATATGATAATTTAAATGGTTTTCAAGATTTAGAAGTTGATTTGAAAGAAATTAATTCCGGAAATTACATTGTTACAATCATAACAAATAACGGTTCTTTTAATAGAAATATTATCATTGAATAATTAAGTGTTTTATTTTTAAACCCGAGTCGCAAGGCTCGGGTTTTTTTTTCATAAAAAGTTTCTAGTTTGATTTTAAAGTGATTTTTAATAGTGAAATATTAACTCAATATTTCTATCTTTATCGGTTCAATTATAAGGTATGTCTAAAATTCGTAAACAAGAAGCACTAGATTATCATTCTTCCGGTAAACCTGGAAAAATAGAAGTCATTCCAACAAAACCATATTCATCTCAAAGAGATTTATCTTTAGCGTACTCTCCTGGAGTAGCAGAGCCGTGTTTAAGGATTGCAGAGAACAAAGATGACGTATATAAATACACTGCAAAAGGAAACTTAGTTGCAGTAATTTCAAATGGAACTGCTGTATTAGGTTTGGGCGATATTGGTCCAGAAGCTTCTAAACCAGTTATGGAAGGTAAAGGTTTATTATTTAAAATCTTTGCTGATATAGATGTTTTTGATATTGAAATTGATGCTAAAGATCCAGAATTATTTATTCAAACTGTAAAAGCAATTGCGCCAACATTTGGTGGAATTAATTTAGAAGATATAAAGGCTCCTGAGGCTTTTGAAATAGAAAGAAGATTGAAGGAAGAGTTAGATATTCCTTTGATGCATGATGATCAGCACGGAACTGCTATAATTTCTTCTGCGGCGTTATTAAATGCTTTAGAATTGGCGGGTAAAAAAATTCAAGATGTAAAAATTGTTATCTCTGGAGCTGGAGCTGCAGCAATGTCTTGTTCAAGGTTGTATCAAGCTTTGGGAGCAAATATTAAAAACTTTTACATGTTTGACTCCAAAGGATTGATATGGTCTGGAAGAAAGGATATTGATGAAAGTAAAATTCCATATGCATCGCACAAAGAAGATTCAACTTTAGTGGATGCGATGAAAAATGCAGATGTTTTCGTAGGTCTTTCAAAAGGAAATATTGTTTCAAAAGACATGATAGCTTCGATGGCAAATGATCCAATTGTTTTTGCATTAGCTAACCCAGAACCAGAAATTTCTTATAAAGACGCTACATCTGTTAGAAAAGATATCATCATGGCTACTGGTAGATCTGATCATCCAAATCAAGTAAATAATGTACTTGGTTTCCCTTTTATTTTTAGAGGAGCATTAGATGTAAGAGCAACTTGTATCAATGAAGAAATGAAATTAGCAGCTGTTCATGCAATTGCTTCATTGGCAAAAGAAACAATTCCTGAAGAGGTAATTGAAGCATATGGCGAAAAAAACATTTTATTTGGTAGAGAGCAAATTATTCCAAAACCGTTAGATACTCGTTTGATTTATTATGTAGCACCTGCAGTTGCCAGAGCAGCAATGGAATCGGGTGTAGCTAAAAATCCAATTCAAGATTGGATGGCTTATGAAAATGAGTTGAAAAATCGTTTAGGATTAGATAATAAATTAATAAGAAATATTACTGAAAAAGCACAAAGTAATCCGAAAAGAGTTGTTTTTGCGGAAGCAGATAATATTAAAATTTTAAAAGCAGCTCAAACAGCTTATGAGGAGGGTGTATGTACACCTATCTTATTAGGAAAGAAAAAAAGAATTGAGCAATTAATTGCTGAATACAGTATTGAAATCCCAGATATTCAAATTATTGATCCAAAATCAGAAAAAGAGGAGGCTAGACGTTTGACTTATGGTAAAGCTTTCTTTGAGAAAAGAAAAAGAAAGGGATTTACTGAATTTGAATCAGTTCAAGTCATGCGTGAAAGAAACCATTTTGGTGCTATGATGGTAGAATCTGGTGAAGCAGATGCAATGGTTTCAGGAATTACAAGAAATTATAGAGATGTAGTTAGACCAGTAATTCAAACGATTGGACTTCAGAAAGATGTTCAAACAATTGCAGGTATGTATATCCTGAATACGAAAAGAGGTCCTATTTTCTTAGCAGATACTACAATTAATTTAGATCCTACTGCGGAAGAAATAGCTGAAATAACTAAAAATGTAGCAAAAATGGTACGTAAATTCAAAGTTACTCCACGTATTGCTCTATTAAGTTATTCTAATTTTGGTTCATCTCCAGGAAAAGATCCTGAAAAAATGGCTAAAGCAGTTGAAATATTACATGAAAAACATCCTTCGTTAGTAGTAGATGGAGAGGTGCAAGCTAATTTTGCATTGAATAATGATTTGATGTTAGAGAAATTTTCTTTCTCACACTTAGCTAATAAACAAGTGAATACGTTAATTTTCCCTAACTTATCAGCTGGTAATATTGCCTACAAATTGTTACAAGAAATGACAGATGGAGATGCTATCGGACCTGTATTAGTAGGGTTGAAAAAATCAATTCACGTTTTGCAATTAGGTTCTACAGTTAGAGAAATTGTTAATATGGTGAAAGTAGCTGTAATCGACGCTCAAAATAAATAGTAATGATTACACACTTAAATGGAAAATTGGTTGAGAAAAATCCGACAACATTAGTTGTCGAATGTAGCGGAGTTGGTTATGAAGTTAAAATTTCTTTAACAACTTATTCTGCAATCAAAGAGGATGAATCAGTCAAAATATATACACAATTAATTGTTAGAGAAGACGCTCAGTTGCTTTATGGTTTTGCTACCAAAGAGGAAAGAGATGTTTTCAACCAATTGATTTCTGTTTCTGGCATAGGGCCTAATACAGCGATGATTATGCTTTCATCGTTAAGTCCTGAAGAAGTAGCTCATGCGATACAATCGGAAGATGTAAAAACGATTCAAAGTGTGAAGGGGATAGGTGCTAAAACAGCTCAAAGAGTTATAATAGATTTAAAAGACAAAATGTTAAAAATAGCATTTACGTCAGAAAATATTTTCACTTTAAGCAATACAAATAGAATTGATGCGTTAACAGCATTGGTATCACTTGGATTTGATAAGAAATCAGTAGAAAAAGTATTTGACAAAATCATTTCAACAGGAGAAGAAACCGTAGAGCAGTTAATAAAAGAAGCGTTGAAAGTTTTATAAGTTGGGTAATAAAGGATTAAATATAAATAGTGTTTTAAAAAACTTGTTCGCTGTTATTGTCTTGATAATAACAGCGAATTCGTTTGCTCAAGATACACTGAAATATCCAATCAATAATAATATTGATCCTACACAAACGAAACCACAAAGTTTTGATTTAGGTGATCCTTCATCATTGAAGCAAACAATAGTTTATGATCCAAAAACGGGTTCGTATATATTCAAAGAAACAATAGGTTCATCTGAATTAAATTATAGGAATCCTTCAATGATGACGCTTGAGGAATATCTAGAATATGAAAAGCGCCAATCAATCAATAAAAATTGGAAATCTAAAATCGATGAGCAAACTGTTCAAAGTAGACCTTTAGAATTACCCATTAAAATTGGTAGTAAGGTTTTTGAAAATATTTTCGGTTCAGATCAGATAACTATCAAGCCTCAAGGATCCGTTGAATTAACATTTGGTGTTAACCATTCGAGATATGATAATCCAATATTACCTGTAAAACAAAGAAAATTAACGCGTTTTGATTTTCAACAACAAATACAGATCAATTTAGTTGGACAAATCGGAACTAAATTAAAATTAGGTACTAGTTATAATACTCAAGCAGCCTTTGATTTTGATAATATTTCTAAATTAGAATATGCTGGTAATGAAGATCAAATTCTTCAAAAAATTGCGGTAGGAAATGTATCAATGCCTTTGCCTACGACTTTAATTCAAGGTTCTCAGACTTTATTTGGTGCTTACACTCAATTAAAATTTGGAAGAGCAACGGTTGATTTGATTGCCGCTTCTTCAAAAGGAAAGCGTCAAGAGATAAATGTTGCAGGAAAAGCTCAAGTTCAAACATTTGAATTTCCTGGTGATAGTTATGAAGCAAATAGACATTATTTCTTGAATTTATATCATCAAAATCATTATGATGAAGCGATGGCTACTTTGCCTATTGTAAATTCAGGAGTTAGCATTACAAAATTAGAAGTTTGGGTAACGAATAAAACAAATGCTACTGAAAACACAAGAAATATTATTGCATTTACTGATTTAGGAGAAGAAAAGCAAACGAATTGGGAAGGAAATCCTGGCGGTTTTGTTAATGCAGAAATACCTGATAACGAAGCAAATGATTTATATACTTGGGCCGCAAATCAACCAACGTTAAGATCGTTTTCAAGTGCTGTAAACACATTAAACAACCAAACTTCAGCACCAGGACCTTTTCAACAAGCTACTCACTATGAAAAAGTTGAAAATGCAAGAAGATTGACAGAACAAGAATTTAGTTATAATACTTTGTTAGGTTTTATTTCTTTGAATTTACCTTTAAATAATGATGAGGTATTAGCAGTTGCATACGAATATACTTACAAAGGACAGACTTATCAAATAGGTGAGTTTTCTACTGATGGAAGCGCTGGGAAAGATGCGTTATTTTTAAAATTATTGAAACCAACAATTACAAATCCTACAAATAAATTATGGGATTTGATGATGAAAAACGTTTATTCGATAGGGGCTTATCAAGTAGGTCAGCAAGGTTTCAGAATGAATTTTTTATATAATAATCCTGAAACATCTGTAATGGTTCCATTTTTTCCAATGAATGGTGTAGATGATCAGCAATTGGTTACTTTACTGGAAATGGATAAAATCAATCAAAATAATCAGCCATTTTCTGATGGTGTATTTGATTTTGTTCCTTTAAATGTAAGTGGAAATAAATCGGATAATGGTGGTACTATTAATACAAAAAATGGCCGAGTATATTTTTCAACTATTGAACCTTTTGGGAATACATTAAAAAAGAAATTATTAGCAAAGGGTATTGCAAGTACAATAGTTGACCAAGTTGCATTTACAGAATTATATGATTCTACTAAAACAGCAGCACAACAAATTCCAAGTAAAAATAGATTTAGTTTCAAAGGTGAATACCAATCGTCAGTAACTTCAGATATTCCATTAAATGCATTAAACGTTCCTCAAGGAGCTGTATCTGTTACGGCAGGAGGAATGAAATTAGTGGAGGGGAGTGATTACACAGTTGATTATAACCTTGGTAGAGTAAAGATTTTGAATTCAGGAATTTTAGAATCCAATACACCGATTAAAATTTCAATTGAAAGTAATTCTGTTTTTGGATTCCAAGCAAAATCATTAATTGGAGGTAGATACAATTATAGATTTAGTAAAAACTTTAATGTTGGTGGAACATGGATGAGAATGATGGAACGTCCAGTTACGCAAAAAGTAGATTTTGGTTCTGAGCCTTATAAAAACAATATTCTTGGTTTTGATGTAGCTTTTAAGTCTGAAATTCCAGTTTTAACTAAATTAGTTGATTTACTGCCAGTGATTTCTACTAAAGAAAAGTCAACTTTTTCATTCAGTGGGGAATTTGCACATATCATACCAGGCGTTCCAAAAGCAATTAATAAAACAGGTACTTCTTATGTGGATGATTTTGAAGGTGCGCAAAGTACTATTGATTTAAGAACCTATACCGCTTGGCGTTTAGCTTCTGTTCCTCAAGGTCAACCAGATTTATTTCCTGAAGGAGCAAATAAAGATTTATCGGCAGGTTATAACCGTTCTATGTTAGCATGGTATACAATTGATCCTTCATTAAATGGTCAGTCTAATTCTGTTACACCGGATAATATTAAAAATGATCCAGTAATGCTTTCAGATAGCAGAATGAGAATGGTCACATCTAGAGATTTGTTTCCGAATACTCAATTAGCTTATGGTTCTGTTCAGAATTTGCCAATGTTGGATTTAGCATATTATCCGTTAGAAAGAGGTATGCATAATTACGAAGCTAATTCTTCGACAGTTAATCCTGATGGAACTTGGGTAAATCCTGCTTCTAAATGGGGAGGTATAATGCGCGGTCTTACGACCAACGACTTTGAGCAAACAAATATTGAATTTATTCAGTTTTGGATGTTAGATCCCTTCAATGAAGATGCTGAAGCAGTGAATCCAAATACACAACATAGTGGTGGAGATTTGTATTTTAATTTAGGAAATGTTTCGGAAGATGTTTTACCAGATTCTCGTAAAAGTTATGAAAATGGTTTACCACCAAATTCATCAGCTCTTGATCATACTGATAAAACTTCTTGGGCTAGGGTTTCCACTGATCAAACTACCGTTAATGCATTTGATAATGATCCGGATTCAAGAGTGAATCAAGATGTTGGTTTGGATGGTTGGAATAATGCTGATGAAAAAGTTGCATTTGCAAATTACGTTTCATGGATTCAAAGTGATCCTAATTTAACAGCAGCTGCAAAATCCCAATTATTATCAGATCCATCAAATGATGATTATATTTTTTATAGAGATGATAATTATGATAACTTAAGTTATAATATCCTTCAACGTTATAAAAAATACAACGGAATGGATGGAAATTCACCTACTCAGCAAATGTCTGATACGATGAATGGTGCTGCTTATCCTACACAAGCAACGAATTATCCAGACTTAGAAGACTTAAATCAAGATAACAACATTGGAGAATCTGAAAGTTATTTTCAATATAAAGTTAGTTTACATAAAAACGACTTAGTTGTTGGTAAAAATTTTATTACAAGTAAACAAGAAATTACAGTTGGAACTAAAAAAGAAACTTGGTATCAATTTAAGGTTCCAATCAGAGATTATGAGAAAAAAATAAATAACATTCAAGATTTTAGATCGATTCGTTTTATGCGAATGTTTTTGAAAAATTTTGACGAAGAAGTAGTAATTCGTTTTGCTAGATTAGAATTTGTTCGAGGAGAATGGAGAAGATATTTTCAAGATTTGTCCCAACCAGGTGAAGCAATCAACCCTGAACCTGCATCAACTTCATTCAATATTGGAGCGGTGAATATTGAGGAGAATTCACAAAGAGACCCTGTGAACTATGATATTCCACCCGGTATTATTAGAGAAGTAGATCCATCCCAAACTTATCAACGTCAATTAAATGAACAATCCTTAGTTTTAGATGTATGCAATTTAAAGGAAGGTGAAGCAAAAGCAGGATATAAAAATGTTCAGTTTGATGTTCGTACATATAAAAAATTGAAAATGTATGCGCACATTGAAGAAGTTCAAAAAGGTACTTTAAAAGATAATGATGTGACTTTATTTGTTCGTCTTGGAACAGATTTGGTTGATAATTATTATGAATATGAATATCCGTTAGTTAAAACAGATTGGGGGTCAAGCTTATCTCCAGAAGAAATATGGCCAGAAGAAAATAATATGGAGATTATTTTTGAAGATTTAATCAAACTTAAGACGGATCGTAATGCAGCAATTAATAATGGGAGTTCTTCTGTTACATACATGTCCGAATACATAGTTAAAGATCCTCAAAATGATACTAGATTAATTAAAATAAAAGGAAGTCCAAATTTACAAGGCATTAAGAATATTATGATTGGTGTTCGTAATCCAAATAAAAATAGTTCGAATCCATGGCAAGCAACAGATGATCAACAATCAAAATGCATGTATGTTTGGGTGAATGAATTACGATTAACTGATTTTGTAAGCGATGGCGGCTCAGCAGCAGTTGCTCAAATGCAAGTTCAAGCAGCAGATTTTGCAACTGTTTCTATGTCTGGAAATTATAGTGGAATCAATTGGGGGGCTGTAGATACAAGAGTACAAGAGAGACAAAGGAATACGAAAATGGGATTTGATATGAATTCAAGTATTCAATTGGGGCAGTTTTTCGGTAAAAAAGCGGGGATATCACTGCCATTTTTTTATGGACATTCGATAGGTGTTGTAAATCCAGAATATGATCCATTTAATCCAGATACAAAATTAAGTACCTATGATTCTGAAACACGTAAGGAGAGATTAAGATTAGGTCAAGACTACAATGAAAGAAAGTCATACAATTTTACGAATGTTAAAAAAGAATTAAAAGCGGGATCAACGCCTTATTTTTGGAGAATCTCCAATTTTGCTTTGAGTTATTCTTATGCTGAAAGTTTAAGACGAGATTTTAATACAAATTATGATAGAACTAAAATTTGGACAAGTGGTTTAAATTATAATTATTCATTTAATGCAAAACCGATTGAACCTTTCAAAAAGGTGAAATTTATGCAAAAATCTAAATGGTGGGCAATTGTTAGAGAAACCAACTTTTATTTAAAACCTAAAAACATTTCTTTTTCTAATGATGTCATTAGAAATTATAATGAACGACAAATTAGAAATAACCTTGTTCCTAATTATGAATTTAATCCAGTTTTTGTTAAACAATTTACATGGAATAGAAAATATTCGTTAGGTTATGATATTACTAAAAATTTAAAATTGACTTTGAATGCAACAAATAAATCCATTTTTGTTGAAAATAATGAACGTGTAGATAGAAGGTTAGATCCAACAGGATATGAAGCTTTTAAAGATACAATATTTAGACAAATGAACACATTTGGGAATACGATGGATTATTCTCAAGATTATAATTTTAGCTATAATGTGCCATTAGATAAAATTCCATTATTAAATTGGGTGACGGCTAATGCTAAATATTCTGGAAATTATAACTGGCAAAGAGCACCATTAGGTCAATCTGCTTTTGGCAATACGATTCAAAATAATAGAACAATAAACATGACAACACAATTAAATTTCGTCAGTTTATACAATAAAGTTCCTTATTTCAAAAAAGTACTTAGCAATGGTAAAGGAACAACCAATAGAGCAAAAGCAAAAGCTACATCCATAGAAAATAACGAGGCTAAAAAGTCTACTGAATTAGTTCCTGAAAAACCGATTGATCAAATGACTGAGAAGAAAAAAAAGGAATTTGAAAAGAAGAAAGAAAAAGACAAAAAGAAAAAAGAAAGAGAGAAGCGAAAAAAAGAACGTGAAGAAAAACCTGTTCAACCTATTGGAGGATTTTTAGCAAGAATGGTTATGACAGTTCAAAATGTTTCTGGAACCTATTCAATGTCTGATGGAACTTTATTATCTGGTTATAATAGAGAATCATCGATATTAGGTATGTCAGGAATTGACCAACTTAATTCAATGGGAGGTTTTGTATTTGGTCGACAATCTTACGATGTATGGGGAAGACAAAATGGTTTTAATGTTGCAGAAAGATTAAGTTCAAACAATTCGTTGGTTAAAAATGAGAACCTCAACAAACCTCATACAATAACACATAACCAAACGATTAATTTTAGAGCAAGTTTGCAACCGATTAAAGATTTGACAATTGAACTTTCAGGGAATAGAGTATATGGTAATAATAGCAGTGATTTTTATAGATGGAATCCTGTAACAAATCAATTTGAAGCACAAAGTCAAATGCAAACAGGAACACTTACTTATACCACAATTTCTACTGGTTCAGCATTTGTTATTTCAAATAGGAAAAATTTATATGGCTCATCTGCTTTTACTGAAATGAGAGATAAATTAGTAACAGTTTCTGCTTTATTAGGTTCAAGAAATCCGAACTCTTCGTCAAGCGCAAGTGGTTTTTATTCTGGATATTCTTCTTCTCAACAAGATGTTTTGATAGGTGCTTTTTTAACTACTTATACTAATAATGAGGTAAGTGATAGAAACGTAAATCCAATCAAAAATCTTCCCTTACCAAATTGGACGATTAATTACAATGGTTTAACGAAGTTTGAATTCATGAAAAAATATACGAAGAACTTTGTTATTCGTCACGCTTACAGTTCAACAGTTGCTGTTTCAGGTATTCAAACAAATTTAAAGTCACATATAAATCAAAATGGACATTTAGATGCAAAAGATATTGCAAATAATTATTACTCAGCAAGTACAATTCAAAATGTTACTGTAACAGAACGTTTTTCACCCTTAATTGGAATAGATGCAACTTGGAATATTAAAAATCAAGGTTTAATTACAAAATTTGAGATTAAAAGAGATAGAACAGCGACATTATCTACAATTAATACTCAGATTACAGAAATTGTTGGAAAAGAAATTGTTATAGGCGTTGGATATAAATTTGCTAAAATTAAATTGCCTTTTGAAAAAATTGAACCAAGTCCAGTAAATTTAAGATTTGATTTGTCAATCCGTGATAATCAAACTGTAATTAGAAAAGTGATTGATAATACAAATCAAGCAACAGCAGGTCAACAAGTTATTTCAATAAAATCATCAGCAGATTACAATTTGGGTAAAAATTTAGTAATCCAGTTCTATTATGACCATGTAATCAATACTCCAAAAGTAGCAACTTCTTTCCCTACAGCCAATATGAGTACAGGTTTAAAATTAAGATTCAATTTAGCAGGAGTACAATAAGATGATACGTGAAGCAAAATTAGGAGATGAAATAGCAATTCATGGATTGATTTGTGAATTAGCGGAATACGAAAAAGCACCCAATGATGTAATTAATACTCCTCAAGCTATCAGAGAGCATTTATTTAATGAAAAAATTTGTGAAGCATTAGTTGTAGAAGTAGAGAATGATATAATAGGATTTGCACTATATTACACATCTTATTCTACATGGAAAGGAAAATGTTTGTACCTCGAAGATTTTTATGTGAAACCTGAATTTAGAGGCGAAGGATTTGGATCTAAATTGTTTGACCAGGTTGTAGAAATTGCAAAGTCAAGAGAAGTTAAACGTATGGATTGGCAAGTTTTAGATTGGAATACGCCTGCAATTGAATTTTACAAAAGAAAAAATGCTATTTTAGATGAAGAATGGATCAATGGTCGATTCTTTTTTGAGTAAATTACTTTAAACGGATTAAACTTGAAGACAATACTAATTGCAGGAGGGAAAGGA
>CALPVI020000021.1 GCA_943326975.2 Actinomyces viscosus
GCATTTTTGTCATCTATTACTCTTACTTGAAGATTTAATAAACTTGATATGATTTGAAGGTTGTTTTTAACTCTATGATGTATTTCTTTCAGTAAGATTACTTTTTCTTTTAAGGCAGAATCGATTACGTTATTTTTTTCAATAATACTAGACTGCTGTTCAATTAAGACTTTGTTTAATCTGTTTTTAGTATTGTATGCATTATAAACAATAGTAATGATTATCAATAAAAAGCTGGTGCTGATAATTACAATTAAGAGTATTTTTTTGTTATTTTCCTTAATGGATCGAATGACATTATCTTTTTTTCTAATTAACTTTTCATTTAATTCCTTTTCATAGTTTTTCTCAATTTCCTCTCCCAAATTTTTATCAAGGACATTTCTTATAGAATCATTGATTTCATTTTTTAATTCAGAATAGTAATATGCTGAATCAATATTACCTTTTGTTTTATACATTTCTTCTAAACCAAGATATGCTTGAAAAACGTCTCTTATGTCGGCTTCTTTTTTGAATTTAAGAAATTCATAATAGTAAAATCTAGCACTATCACTATTTTTACAATATAAATGCGTCTCAGCAATATTTACGAGAAGATAATAGTGATTAACTTGTAAATTGTTTTTTAAACAAAAATTTAAACTTTTATGAAATCGAGTAAGCGCCTTTTTAGGGTAACCTTGCCAAAATTCACATATACCTTTTCTAATATTTACAACCAATAATGAATTTTGGTCTTGAATTTCTTCAAAAACATAAGCAGCAGAATCAAGGTATTTGTTTCCAAGTATATATTTTCCTTCTTCTGAATAATAACGTCCAAATGTACTTAAGCAGTTTCCTTCTATATATTTGAAACCTTTTTTTCTAGATTTTTGTAAAACTACACATAGCGAAGCTTCAAGTTTTTCATCTTGATTATTAATGTAGTAATTCATTGCTTTGTAGTATTCTAGCAAGAATATGTTTTCTGTTTTAGTAGCTGAATTTACACTTCTCAATGCTTTGAAAAGTTCCATTTTCATGTGGGTGAAATCACCATTAAATCGGTATAATTCGATTTTTAAAATTTCATAATCTAACCAATATATAGTTTTTTGATTTTCTATCAGTCTATCATCTATTCGTTTTCTAGCTTTATCAGGATTTGAAATAATTAAGTCTCGTATTTCTTGAATTTCTTTTTTATGGAAATTATTCTCCTTAAAATTAGCAGAAAATGAAACGAATTGTACGTTGTAAAAAAGGAATAGACATACAATTCGAATAAAATTTACTTTAAATTTCATAAAGTTTAGCTAATCCTTTGATGCGTGATATCATCTCATTTCTTAAGCTTTCAGGTTCAATTATTTCAATTCCATTACCATAACTTAAAATAGAACGAACAAATTCTTCAGAATTGACAATCTTTAATTCAAAACTAGTCCTGTTTTTCCCTTCTTTAATTATTCTCTGAGAACTATGGAAGGGTTGTGATAGAATATATTTGGAAGCAATTTTATCCGCCTTTAAAACAATTGTAATAGGCTCGTCTTTGCTACTTGTTATTCCAATTGCATGTTTGAAAAAAATATCAGGGTCAAAATCATTTGGTTTTACTCCAAATTCTTCGGTTTGAACCAAATCTTGCATACGTTCAAGCGCATAAGTAATGATATCATTTTTATCAATATCAAATGAAATTAAGTACCAACGATTTCTATACTCTTTTAATAATAGTGGTATTACGGTTCTTTTTTTTGGTTTATCAGTAATATAGCTTGTATAGACAAATTCGATGATATTGTTGTCTTTTATACTTGCTAGAATAGGAGCTAAAAATTCATTTCCTTGAGAGGATAGAGCCGTTTCAAATTGAACAAAGTTGGATATATCATCATCCATTGGATTAGAAGATATATTAATACGATCAACAATTTTATCAATCGCATTTCCAAATTGCTTGAACAGGTCTACCTCTCTAAATTGAGATAAAGTTTTAACGGCAAATTTTATTGAATTTAAATCATCTTCAGAAAGGGGGATATCATTGATAGAAAAATTTTGATCCTTGTAATAATATCCTTTATTTTTTTTGCTGTAAGCTATCGGCGCATCATGTTCCATTTTCATGGCAAACATATCCTTCTCTATAGTTGAATCACAAATATTAGTACCCTCTGATAAGCCATAAAGTGATTCTTCGCACGCTTCGCGCAGATCTTTTTTAGTGGGGTAAGGTCGAAAGTTATTTCTTAAACATCTATCGATTATCCTAAATCTTATTTGGGCGTTTTTAATATGCGGCATATAATTTACTAATGAACGTGAACAGGTGAATTTTGAACATATCCAAACAATTCATAAAATTTAATTGCTTTTACAACAACTTCCGGAACATCTTCCTCCCATTGAGATACATGACTTTTAATTTTTGCTAAAACATCGTCTGACATGATATGTAAAAGACTTCTATCAAAATCATGAAGAGGGGCAAGTTTATTATTATCTTTCAAGTATGTAAGTAGTCCTTGCAAATGATTTGGAATCAGTACATTATCTAATGTGTATAATTCTCCAGTATCAACATTGATGGCAGGGTAAATATAGAGTTTTACATTTTGTCCAAATCCTCTTCCAAAAGCTTCAAGTAACCCTCCTGGTAAATTGTCATAGAATCTCTCATCAAAAATGGTATGTAAATTATATACACCTAATATTACTCCCATTTTTTTACCTTTTGCAATATTGGCAAGATAATCAACCATTTTGTAATGTTTCAGATAGTTTGAAATCATTACAGTATAACCTAAAGTTCCTAATAATTCTGCTCTATCAACAAAATCTTTATCAGAAATTTTACCATCTGCAGTTAAATCTTTCAGTGTTAATTCAAAAATAACACTTACGTTTTCTTCTTCAACTTCTTCTTCTTGTAAAAATTTAGTAATACCTGATTCAATCATGTCGATATGAACTTTGGTTACAGGCCTAAATCGACCTCTCATTAGAAGTATGTTTTTTTTGTAAAGCGCTGTAGCAGGTTGAAGAACATTACCACATAAATCAAACATAGTTGCATCTGTAATTCCTTTTTTAACAAGGTTCAATGCAATAATTCTATTATCAACATTTTCAAAATCAGGTCCTGAAACTCGAATCATATCAATTTCCATTCGTTCTCTAGGTAATCGATGTGTTAAATGTTCAAGAAACAAATCTAAATTATGATTCAAAAAATAGGCTCCATACAAAAGATTTACACCTAAAATCCCTAATGCATCTTGCTGATTTTTATTATTTGTATCATGCATTTTAACATGCAATATGATATCATTTGGTTTAGAGTCAAGACTTAATTGAAAACGAATTCCAATCCAACCTTGACCTTGGTTTGTTTTGTGATAATTGAGTGATTCAACTGTATTGCAAAACGCAAAAAATCGCGCCGTTTTATTTTTTTCAGGTAAACGATATTTCATCGTTTCAAATTCAGTGTCAAGCATCGTCAAAAGACGTTCTTCACATACGTATCTAGATGCCTCTCCATACATAGCATCTGAAACTCTCATATCATAGGCTGACTGAGAATAAGCAATTGTTCCAGAACTTCCACCTGCTCTAAAAAAATTAGCAGCAACCTCTTGCCCAGCTCCAATTTCAGCAAAGCAACCATAAATATCTGGAGTCAGATTTATTTTAAGTGCTTTCTCTTCAGTCGTTAATTTTCTTTCTTCAGCCATTTTTAAAAAATAAAGAAACTATTAGGGTGTTTTAATCAATTCAAAAATCAATTTTGAGTCAAAAAATAACCATATACAAACATACAAAATAACAATGACAACTAAAAAAAAATATAGTTAATAGTGAGAATACTAGAAGATTTTATTTTAAATTAAATGATTGAACGTTCAAAAAAAATAATTTGAAAATCAGTTATTTATACAACAAATATTTTTGTCTTATTTTTTTGAATTCATCTAATTCAGGTTTCCATGAATCACGAATTTCTTTCACTGTTTTATTTGAAAGAATTTGTTGTTTAAGTGTTGAAGTACCTGCTAAACGATTAAAAAAATCAGGTTGATTGATAAATTCAACCGTGTCACCAAGCATTTTTTTTGCTTGTAATAGCCATGTTAAATTTATCTCATAGGTTCTTCTTTTTTGACTATTTTGTAGATCAAAACCATTACAAACTCTGTTTTCCCATAAAGGACTTTTTGCGCCATAACTCGGTATTGGCGTAAATTTATATCCAGTCTCAGGAAAGAGTGGGTGGCCATACATTTCAAATGGTCTTTCAGTTCCTCTTCCAATACTTATACTTGTTGCTTCAAATAGACATAAACTTGGATAAAGCGTGATTGCCATTTCTGTTCTTAAATTTGGAGATGGGGCAACAGGTAAAACATATTTTGTTTTGTGTACATAATATTTACAAGGCACAACCCATAAACTACATTGTGTACTATCCGACAACCAATATTCGCCATTTAGCATTAAAGCATATTCTCCTATTGTCATACCGTAAACTATTGGCACTGGATCCATACCAACAAAAGATTTGTGTGCGTTGTCTCTCACAGGTCCATCAATGTAATGCCCATTTGGATTGGGTCTATCAAGAACTAAAAGACGCTTTTGATTTTCAGCACAAGCTTCCATTACGTAATGCAATGTTGAAATATAGGTGTAAAATCGAACGCCAACATCTTGGATATCATAAATAATAATATCTACATCTTCTAATTGATCTGGATAAGGTTTTTTGTTTTTACCATAGAGTGATATAATCGGAATTCCTGTTTTTTCATCTATTGATGAATTAATTTTTTCTCCAGCATCAGCATCACCTCTAAAGCCATGTTCTGGTGCAAAAACTTTCACAATTTGAATTCCATACGATAAAAGAGTGTCAACTAGATGTGTTTTTTTAATTACACTCGTTTGGTTTCCTACAATTGCTATTCTTTTACCTTTTAAAGAGTCGATATATAGATTTAATCTTTCAGCCCCTACAATAGGGTCATGATAGACTACCTGGCTTGCAGTTTCAGTTTTAATTTCTTCAACTGGTTCTTCAATAATTGATTGAACTTTTCTGTCTTGAATTTTAAAATCACTAATTTTTTTGTTTTCGCTTCCTGCTAATAGGCTACATGATACTATGAAAAACAATAAAATACTTTTCAGGGACAAAAGCTTTATGTACCTTAGTGCCCTAAAAAATAGAATATTGTCATTTGAACATTTCATAGCGAAAAGAATTCTAAAAAATGAGGTCGAAGGTACTAAAGTTTCTCGACCGATTGTACGTATATCTATATTAAGTATTTCACTAGCCGTTGTTGTTAACTTAATTACTATAGCCATAGTGACTGGTTTTCAGCACGAAGTGAGAAAAAAAGTTGCGGGTTTCGGATCGCATATTTTTGTTATGAATGCTGGTGAAGGGAGCATTTACGAATGTAATCCTATCTACAAAAATCAAGCCTTTTTACCTTTAATTAAAAAAAATAATGGAGTTGCATCTGTAAATTATATTGCATATAAACCTGTTCTTTTTCAATCGGATAAGAAGGAACGTAGTTATAAATTAGCTTCAGGTAAAGATACAACCGAAATACAACAGGAAATACAAGGCGCAATTATAAAAGGTGTTTCTGATGATTATAATTGGAAATTTTTTAAAGAAAATTTGTTAAAAGGTAGATTACCAAATTATAAAACATCCTTACCTTCTAATGAAATTTTAATTTCTAATCGAATCGCAAGGGATTTAAATTTTAAAATAGGCGACGAGGTTCGATCATTTTTTGTTAAAAATAAACCAATCAAACGTTTTTTTAAAGTTGTCGGTATCTATGAGACAGGCTTAGAAGAGTTTGATAAAAAAATAGTAGTCGGTGATATTCGAAATGTACAATTATTAAATGATTGGGGGATTCTTGCTAATATTATAGTAGAGGATACATTATCTAACGAAAGTTTAATTGTAAAAGGACAATTAAATGGAGGTAATGGTAATTATCGATTTGACTGGGGGGAAGGATATGATACTTATTCAGGATTTACGATTTGTCCAACTAAAGATACAGTAATTAAATTAATTGCTTCTGATTATTGGAACAGAATTGATGGTAGAGATGAAGAAACTAGTATTCCTGATACTGCTTATTTATCGATTAAGATTAAAGGAGATGGTTATACTTTGTGTGATCCGAAAAAAGATGCAGAAGGGAATATTATTAAAACCTATTTAAATAAAGAAGGAACAAAATTTTCAATTCAATGTTCGAATAAAACAATTGTTTTTGAACAAACTCCAGGTAAGGGGAGTTATGAAAATTACATTGGAGGTTATGAAGTAAATGTGAAAGAATGGAACGATCTTCCAATGATTTTAAAAGAGTTTAAAAAATCTATTGAATTTATTCCAACTATCAATAATGAACAATTAAAAGTAACTTCTATTATTGATAATCAAAGTGATATTTTTACTTGGTTAGGTTTCTTAGATTTAAATGTTGTAATCATTCTTACATTGATGATTATAATTGGTATAATAAATATGGGTTCAGCCTTATTGGTTTTGATATTAGTTCGAACCAATTTTATTGGTATGATGAAAGCGATGGGCGCTTCAAATTGGAGTATTCGAAAAATATTTTTGTATCAAGCTGCCTATTTAATTGGTAGAGGAATGATAATCGGAAATGTAATCGGTTTAAGTTTTTGCTTTTTACAGAGTCAATTTGGTGTTTTTACGCTAAATCCAGAGGTGTATTACTTGAGTGAAGTACCCATAGAATTACATTTTATTGATTGGCTATTATTGAATATTGGAACATTAGTCGTTTGTATCATTGCGCTAATTATACCGAGTTATGTAATTACTCGAATTTCACCTTCTAAAGCAATCAAGTTCAATTAAATTCTTTTAAAAATTTAGAATAATAACCACCTTTACTTTTAATATCGGTTCTTATCTTATTAGCCTTTTCTATATCTCCAGCTTGTTCATACGACTTTGCTAAATACCATTCTGCTTCTTCATTAAAATTTGAAAATTCAGAATTTAAGCAATTTTCAAAATGTTGAATAGCTTTTGAATTCTGTTTTAAGTTGAAATAACAAATACCAGCATAAAAATGTGCATTCACATCATTTGGATAGACTTCTAATATTGATTCTAAACGAGCTAGCGCTTTTTTGTATTCTTCTTTTGATAGAAAAGCTGATGTTTTATCAATATATTGAATATACGGAATTTCAATTTTTCTCCAATCTGAATCTTCTACATTTGAGTTTGTATTTTCTTTATTAGCTGTTGTTCCTGATGTTATTAGTTGTTTTGATTCTATCATTGATTTGGAACGATACTCTCTATAATCGACCAATTTCAGCTCGTTAAAATATATTTCTTTAGCTTGATATTGTTTTTTAACAATAACATTTTTATCTGAATTTTTTTCTATTGTCTTAATTGGAAGTTTTTCAATTTCAACAATATCACTATTTTTATTCATTTCAATTTTTTCTTTGAAATCATATTGAATTGTTTTTACTTGAATTTGTTTGTTTCTTGGAATTACTTTTAAAATTTCTATTTTGTCAGGAATAATTACATCCGTTTTTTCAATCACTTTTATTCGATTTTCTTTAGTAAGAATATCAGTTTTATTATCGCTTTGAGTACTATTCTCTTTATTTTTTGGAAGTAGAAATACGAATACGATGATGCTAATTGTTATGATTGAAATCGGTAACCAAAATAGATTAGAAGAAGTAAATCGTTTGTCTGATTTTTTTAATATATCTATTCCAGTTGAAGTTGATGCCCAACCTTCTAATGCATCAATTTCAAAATCGGATTCTAATGCTTTCTTTTCGATAGCATGTTTAATGGATTCGTCTTTTGAAGAGTTATAAATACGAATATCTTCCCTTGAAATAGAATTGTCGTTATGTGAATTTTTATTTTTCATTTTTAAATTCATTTAATTCTTCTAATTGAATTTTTAGATTTCGTTTACCGTTTTGGATATAACTTTTCACTTTCATCAAAGGAAGATTTAATTCTTCGCTGATCTGTTGGTATGATTTTTCTTGTAAATAGAAAAAATCAATGCATTGTTTCTGTTCGGGTTTTAAGTTTTCCAATGCACTTTCTAATAATTCAATTTTTTGTTCTTTAACATGTGAATCATTGTCTGAAATGTCAATTATTCCATGAGGAAATTCTTCTACTAAAATTTCTTTCCCTTTTTTACGTAATAATTGAAATGCTTCATTTATCGTCACTCTATATAGCCATGGTTTAAAAAATTCGATTGTGTGTTTTTTTAACTTATTAGAAAGTTCTTCAAAGATTTTAGAGGTAATTTCTTCAGCTGCAGAAGTATTTTTTAAATATTTTAAAGCAACACCCATTACTAGATGACTATAACGTTCATATAATATGCCAATACAAAGAGAATCTTCTTCTTTTTGAAACAAAGAGATTAATTCTTCATCTGAATATTGTTTATATTTTTTTCTTCTGAACTTAAACATCTTATTGAATAGATACATCTAAACTACATAATCCATAAAAAGAAATACATTTTTTTAAAAAGAAAAATAGTTTTAATCAATAATAACCTAAATAGGGTTATTTTTTTAATAAAATAAAACTTATATTTAAGAAATGAAACCTTTTAAATGATTACAATTATCTAATTCTTGAATTATGAAAAAAATCGCATTAATTACATCTGGGGGTGATTCACCGGGAATGAATGCTTGTGTTCGTGCAGTCGTTAAAACGTGTTTGAATTATTCGATTGTTCCATTTGGTATTTACGATGGGTTTCAAGGTATGATTGAGCGAAGAGGTTATGAAATGAGCTATGTTGATGTGGATAATATAATTCACAGAGGTGGAACGATTTTAGGAACTGCAAGAAGCAAAGAATTTAGAGAGATTGACGGAAGAAAAAAAGCAATTCAATTTTTACAAGATGAAAAAGTTGATGGTTTAATAGTGATAGGTGGAGATGGTTCATTTACAGGAGCTTATCAGTTAGGTTTAGAAATGAGTATTCCGATTATAGGCATCCCTGGAACGATTGATAATGATATTTATGGAACTGATCATACTATTGGTTATGATACAGCATTGAATACAGTCACAGAAGCTGTAGATAAAATAAGAGATACAGCTGCAAGTCATCATCGAATTTTTTTTATTGAGGTGATGGGAAGAGATGCAGGGTTTATTGCATTAAATTCTGCAATTTCATCAGGTGCTGAAAATGTTTTGATACCTGAAAAACACATGGATATTGAAAAGTTGGTAAAAGATATCAAGGCGCAGAATAAAGGGAGAAGAGGTTCAATTATAATGGTGGCAGAAGGTGACGAATGGGGAGGTGCGATTGAATTAATGGAAAAAGTAAAGCCATTTTTGCCAGATTTTGATTTACGTTGTTCAATTTTAGGACACATTCAACGTGGTGGAAATCCTTCCGCTTTAGATAGAATAATCGCAACTCGAATGGGGTCTTATGCGGTCGAATTGTTAAAGGATGGAAAAACAAATTTAATGATAGGGACATCTGGAGAAAGCTTAGTAACTTGTTCAATTGAGCAAGGCATCAAAGAAAATTCAATTCCTAACCTTAGTAATATTAAATTATTAGCAAAGTTGAGAACGAAGTAAATGATTTAAATTTAATTCGAATCTTTACCTTTGTCCAGCAATTGATACTTTATGGAATTTATATCTCAAGAAATAGACGATTATGTTTGTTACCATTCAGATGATGAGTCTGATATATTAAAATCATTAAACAGAGAAACGCACGTTAAAGTAATAAATCCAAGAATGTTGAGCGGACATTACCAAGGAAGGGTTTTAAGTATGTTTTCTAAAATGATTCAACCAAAACGAATTTTAGAATTAGGAACTTACACAGGTTACTCTGCTTTGTGTTTAGCGGAGGGATTAGCTGAAGATGGATTAGTGATAACGGTGGATGTAAACCCTGAATTAGAGGAAATGGTAGATAGATACATTCAACAATCTCCATTTAAAGGGAAAATCCAACAAATTATAGGTGATGGAATGGATGTTGTTCCTAAATTAGAAGAGCAATTTGATATTGTCTTTATAGATGCTGATAAACGAAATTATGCTGCTTATTACGACTTAGTTTTTGACAAAGTGAGAAACGGCGGATACATTATTTCAGACAACGTTTTATGGTCTGGTAAAGTAACTCAAGATTATGAAAAATCGGATTTAGATACTAAAATTTTGAAAGATTATAATTTGAAAATACAAAATGATGATCGAGTAGAAAATATTTTGCTTCCTATTCGTGATGGATTAATGGTTGCCAGAAAGAAATAAGATTAAATAAAAAATAGGTTGTTTTTTAAAGGCAACCTATTTTTTATATAAAATTTGACGATTATAAAAATAATTTCCTATCTAAATTCAACCATTCCAAAGTTGATGTAGAAAATATATTTGTTTGATCTTCAATGCTTAATTTACTTTCCTCGATGAATTTACCGAATTCTAAATCACCTAAAGGGAAAGGATAATCAGTTCCAAAACAAACACGTTTACTGCCTTGCATTTTTAAAATGTATTCCAATGCGTCAATGTCATGTGTAATACAATCCACCCAAAATTTCCCAACATATTCTCTTGGATTAATTGGGTTGTCAATTGCAACTAAATCTGGTCTGCAATTAAAACCATGTTCAATTCTTCCTAAAGTTGGCAAAAAAGAACCACCAGCATGAGAAAAACAAACTCTTAAATTTGGTAAACGTTCTAAAATTCCTCCGAAAATCATTGAACATGCTGCACGTGAAGTTTCAGCTGGCATTCCAACTAACCATGGCAACCAGTATTTTTCCATGCTATTGAATCCCATCATTTGCCAAGGGTGAATCATTACAGCCATTCCTAAACGTTCACAAGCTTCAAAAATGGGAAAGAATTTTTCCTCACTTAAGTTTTCATCATTGATGTTTGAACCTATTTGAATTCCAACATGACCAATTGATTTTGCTCTTTCAAGTTCTTGAATGGCCAATTGAGGATCTTGCATTGGAATTGTTGCCAATCCGATATAATTTTTTGGATATTTAGCAATTAAATCTGCAATATGATCATTTAAAAATTGAGAAGTTTGTAAACAATCAAGTGGTTTAGCATTGTAAGAAAACATAACGGGTATAGTACAAACTACTTGTACTTTCGTTTGAAAATCTTCATACTCAGTTGTTCTTATATCTTCATCCCAACAATTTTCTTTAATACGGCGGAAAAACTTTCCACCCTGCATCATGTCAGCAGTTTTATCTTCATTGTGATTTAAATAAATAAAATCCCCATAACCAAATTTTTTTGTCCAATCCGGCAAATGCTTTGGTATGATATGAGAATGCATATCGATTTTTAACATTCGTTTTAATTTTTTCCGTAAATATTGAGATTGTAATTATAGTTGCACCAAATATACATTATTTGTGAGTAAATGAAAAGAATTTAATTCTATAATTCGCAATTGGCGTTTACAATTATCAGATTATCTTTGCAATATTAATTTTGTAAGATGGCACAAAAACCAGCAATTCCGAAAGGGACTAGAGATTTTCTACCTGTTGAGGTAGCAAGACGAACGTATATTTTTGATACAATTAAAAATTCGTTTAAAAAATACGGCTTTGCTCCGATTGAAACTCCTTCATTTGAACTTTCTACGACATTGATGGGGAAATATGGAGAAGAAGGAGATCGTTTGATTTTTAGAATATTAAATTCTGGAGAAAAAATGAAAAAAGCTGATATAGAAGCGCTTCAATCTGATAATCTTCCTCGTTTTGCTAATTCTTTAGCTGAAAAAGCTTTACGATATGATTTAACAGTTCCTTTTGCTCGTTTTGTGGTGCAACATCAAAATGATTTATCATTTCCTTTTAAACGATATCAAATTCAACCTGTATGGAGAGCAGATCGACCGCAACATGGTCGTTACCAAGAATTTTTTCAATGTGATGCTGATGTTGTAGGAAGTGATTCTTTGTTGTATGAAGTTGATTTTGTATTACTTTTTGATGAGGTGTTGACTGCATTAAAAGTTCCAGATTTTACAGTTAAAATTAATAACCGTAAAATTTTATCAGGTATTGCAGAAGTAAGTGGAGAGTCAGATAAATTAATTGATATCACGGTTGCAATTGATAAATTAGATAAGGTTGGAATAGAGGGTGTTGTAAAAGAGTTATTAGAAAAAGGAGTTTCTGAAAGTGCCATTTTAAAAATTCAACCATTGTTTTCTATTACAGGTTCAACCGAAGAACGTTTGCTTCAGATGAAATCATTTTTGGCAACAAGTGAAATTGGATTGAAAGGAATTGAAGAATTAGAATTTGTTTTACAGCAAGTGAATGAATTAGGTGTTCAACGTGCAACTATTGAATTTGATGTAACGCTTGCTCGTGGATTAAATTATTACACTGGAGCTATTTTTGAAGTAAAAGCGAATGGTGTAAAAATGGGAAGTATCTGTGGAGGA
>CALPVI020000022.1 GCA_943326975.2 Actinomyces viscosus
TGTATTTTATCTAAAGACGTACCAAAGTTAAGAAACAAATCTTTTTTAACATTTCTTTAACGAATTAATATTGCTTAAAAATTTCTTTCTTAGCACTCCTATAACTTGCAATTGCAAATGATAGATAAGAAATTAACAATGTAAGCATACTCGTCCAAGCTATTCCTTTATCAATATAAAGTCCACCTTGATCAAACATTTTATCAAGGAAAAATTTAAATACAAAAAATATTGCTACACCAATTATAGAAACATAACCAAATATTTTGACAAAATAAAGAAAGAATGTTCTGATTAAATCTTTTGGATGATAACCAATTCTCATCAAAGTTCTTACTTCATATAAATTTCTTGACATCAGTAATTGCATGTATTGAATTAAGACTAATCCTGAAACAAATACAGCAATTATAGAAATCCCCAAAACTACTAAAATCAAAGTGCCAACAACACTCTTTAATCTTCCAATCAACATTTGAGAATTCTTGGACTCCAACCCTTTTTTAATCAACAAATCTTCTACCAATCCAAATTGACTTTCTTCTCCTGATATCATTACCTGTGTTATTTTTTGATCTGTACCATCAGAATATGTATCGTTACCATATTTCATAAATGATTCTGGAACTAATAACGAACTAACTTCATTTGTAAAGCCAATAATCTTTGCGTCAACTCGTTCTTCTATTTTCTTTTCACTATTCCAAAGCTTAAATTTGAATTTGATATCTTTTGCTAAATCATCTGAAACTTGAGGAATGCCACTCGCACTCATAAACGTATTTAACATGACTAAAAATTCTCTTGGCATAATTAAAGGAACAAACCTATCCCCTTTTTCCCAATGCCATTGTGTAGTTTTTACATCTAAAAATTTTTCATCAACTGTTTGTATAAAAACATCTGTCCTAAAATAAGGTACTAAAGGATCATCTGTTTGAAAAGAAACGTCAAAATTATTACTAACTACAGGTTTTACATCTTTGATGTAAGATTCTGCAATCATTTTTTCTATTTCTCTTTTAGAAAAATCAGTTTTTGTTAAGTTCAAACTACTTGAATTTGTAACCTTTTTTTGAACAATAATTGTATTCGGACCTAAGATATCAGCTCCTTTTCCAAATTCATTTACTTTAATTAGATAATGAATTGAGGTAATCAAAAAAGTAATTCCTAAAAAAGCCCCAACCATCGCAATAACTAATTGCTTTCTATCTTGATTTTTGAATAATAATTTATTTAACATGGCTTAGAGTTTTAATTCATAATCATACTGATAGCCATGACTATCTCCCAATGTTGTCAATACAAAACCTGCATTTTGTTCTATGCATCTTTCATCTATTAATTGAATGCATTTTTTCGCATTCATTTCATCTAAATGGGAGAATGGCTCGTCCATTAACAACCATTGAAATGGTTGACAAAGGGAGCGAACAATTGCTAATCGCTGCTGTTGACCCATTGAAAGTAAACCACATAACTGATTCCATTTGTCATCTATTTCCAAAAACTCTAATTTTTGTTTTAATTCAGTTTCAGAATAAGTATCTTTTAATTTATTTTTTAAAAATAAATTTTCTGAAACTGTCAAATTTGGAAACAACTGTAAATCTTGATAAACAACTGAAACTTTCTCTTGTCGAATTAGCGTCCAATCATCAGGTTTAAATGATTTTATATCTCTACCATCATATGTCAACTTTCCTTCATAATCTCTTCGAATACCAATTGTTGTCATTGTAAAAGTTGACTTCCCTTTACCACTAGAGGCGTTTAACAAAATATGTTTTCCGGGATGTAATTCTATATAATTACCCCATATACTTTCTGCCCCATGTTGAATAGAGGCTAAAGGAGCAGGCATGATATGATTGAGGATAATTTTCATATTCTTTAATTTAGATGCTATATTTCAAGAATCGTTCCATTTTTATTTTCCAAAAAAACAATTAACCATATTAGAGATTATAAGAAAATATAAGTTTTGATTTTCAATTAATTAATTTTAGAAATTCAACTTATTTCAAATTAATAATTTAAAATTTTTTCCGTCATTAGTTCAACCGAATCAAAATCTAACCAAATCGCATCAGAATGTCTTCTGAACCAAGTTAATTGTCTTTTTGCGTATCTTCTTGAATTTTGTTTTATTAATTCAATCGCACGATCTAAAGAGATCTCGTTATCCAAAAATTGAAATATTTCCGAATATCCTACAGTATTCAAGGATTGAAGATGACGCAAATGTTGAACAGATTTTACTTCGTCAATTAATCCATTCGCAATCATCAAATCGACTCTATGATTAATTCTGTCGTACAAAATATCTCTACTATGGTTGATAACAAAACGCTTTACGTTAAAGTTTGGTGGTATCGGTTTATTTATTCTTTGACTTGAATAAGATTTTCCAGTAAGACGAATAACTTCAATTGCTCTAATTACTCTAAGTGGATTGTTCTTATCTACTTCATTGTAATAATCAATATCTTTTAATTTCAGCTCATTCAATAATGGATCTAAACCAAAATCTTTAAACTCCTGATTAATAATCTCTTTTAATTCATCTGATTTCGGTATTGGATCAAGTCCGATACAAACAGCATCGATAAACATACCTGAACCTCCAACCATAATAATTGTTTCATGATTTAGGAATTCTTTTTCAAGTATTTCTAATGCTTCTTCAGCATATCTTGCAGATGAAACTTCATCTATTAATGAATGTGAATCAATAAAATAATGTTTAATTCCATCTTGTTCATCTAAATTAGGTTTTGCTGTTCCAATTATTACTTCTTTATAGAACTGACGTGAATCTGCAGAAAGAATAACAGTGTTAATTTTTTTAGCTAAAGCAATAGCAAGAGAAGTTTTACCACTAGCCGTTGGACCTTCAATAACAATTAATTCTCTTTTAGACATACTACTAAATTGAAATGAGATTCAACCAAAATTGCTAAAAATTTTGATTTAATGATACATAGAAGACCACATCAAATATCTAGAAAAGATTTCTCTAACATATCTAACCGTTATTCCACCTCTCATAGCCCCACTTTCAACAACATCATCACGGTAAAATTCTCGTTTTGAAAGATTCATCACCATTTCCTCTACATTTTCATCCCAAACTAACGGATTTTTTCCATGTTTCTCTGCTAAACGCTGAGCATCTTCAATATGAGATCTTCCTGCATTGTATGAAGCCAAAGCAAATTTTTGACGTTGAATTTTATCCGGTATATCTTTCCAAGAATTATAATCATCGTTTAACTTATGCATTCCACCCATAATTTGAACTCTAGGAGGTGAAGTTGGATAAACACCATATGAAGCTCCTGTTTCAGGCATAAACTGCATTATACTATATGCACCACCAAAAGAAACAGCATTTGGATTGAATTTAGACTCTTGAAATGAAACAGCAGCTAACATTCTCCAATCCCAACCATATTTATTTGCAGCCTCCTTAAAGTAAGCATCATAATGTGACAATTGTCCCCCTTTTAAACTTGATAACTCACTATCTGTGGTGGAAGTTACATGAGCCATTTCAAAATACTTATGTTGAATATATTTAAATGTAGTTTTACGCATAAAAACCTCTAACCAAGCATCCAATTTCGCTTTTAATAATGGGCTTGATTTTCTCAATCCAAAAGCTATTTTTTGTTTTACAGACAAACTTAAGCTGTAATCTAAATTATCATAAAAACTACTATTCAATTTGGCCACATTTTGCTCAGTAATAGTATAATCTATCATACCCTCTGAAACCATTTCAATCATTTCTTCTGCACCAACTTGACCATCTTGTGGTTGAATGTAAATTGAATCTCCAATTTCATCTTGCAAATGAATCAAACGTTCATAATAACTTGAATTTTTCCATACATGTACTTTTTTCAAAGCTAATTGCGAAGGATCATGAAGAATTTTTAATTGATATTGCTCAGGTGTCATTTTCTCCCAACCATTTGGTTTACGCTGAATCAAAACTTGATTAGAACGAATGATTGGAATTGAAAAGTCAATAAACTTACTTCTTTCTTTTGTGACTGTATAATTACAAGCTATTAAATCACCTTCACCATCAGCTAGTTGAGTATTTAACTCATCCAAATTATCTACTATTTTTATATCTAATTCTACACCGATTTCATTCGCAAATTCCTTCAATATTTCGTATTCAAACCCCATTTTTCTTCCCCTATAAATAAAGAATGAGGTAGAACTATTTTCTGCTAGGATGGTCAATTTACCATCCTTTAAGATCTCTGGTAAATCATAACGAACTGATTCATAAATATCTGCTGACTTATCTTTGGAATCATTAAAAAAACTCAGCTTTATAATTAGAAGAAAAAATAAAACAATAGCAATCACATAAAAGGTTTTTAACCTTTGTATGACAAAGTAATAATGTAACTTTTCTATTATTTTTTCTTTCATATTAGAGATAAAGCAATTAGCCTTAGTCTTTGCATACGAAGGAAATTAAATAATGTTACAACTAATCTTTACTGCTTTAAAAAGACTTTTTTTGCATCTTCCATATAAATATGAAAGGCATTTGTAATTTCTGTTTCTAATTTTAGAAAAATTTCAGGTGCTTTGGACAAGTTATTTGGAAATGAAATTCGAGAAGAAACCCCCTCACTTGATTTTTCTAAACCATACATAAACTGATAAGAATACAACCAATTTATTTCTTTCATTTTGGTTAACATAAAATGAAAATCCTTAGAAAACAATTCAATTGAATCATCTATTGTAGCATAAAAATCATAAATAAAAACTTCAAAATCTTTCTTATGAAATAGTTTCCAATTTTTCGCTAACAAATGATCAAAATAGAGGTCAACAGCAATTCCTGAAACTTTAGGTAAATGTTCATATAATTTATGAAGTAATTCAATTACAGCAGGATGAGTATCTATATAATCATCTATTTTTCTATGTAACCTCACTCCTTCTTGAATTTTTTCAGGGAGATGACTTATATCTTTTCCTTTGATAAAATCACCATATAAATTAGCCTTCATCAAAAAAGTGTCGTCATTCGAAAAGTACAAATGTCCGAGAAAATTCATTTCAACTTAGAATTAAATAAATTCTGATAATTCTATCCAACGTTCTGTTTTAGAATCAATCAATGCAACTATTTCACTTAACTTTTGACCAGCTTTCATTAAGTCATCGTTTGAAAGTGAAGAGTCGGATAATTTATTTGTATAGATTTCTTTCTCTGTTTCTAGCAATTCTAAATCTTTTTCAATAGTATCAAACTCAATTTTTTCTTTAAAGGATAATTTTCTTTTTACTGATGAAGGTTTTTCAACAGCTGGAGAAATTTGTTGAGCTTTTGATTCAATTTTTACTTCAGATTTAGAACCTTCTTTGTCATTCTTCTTTTGAGCAGCTAATTCTTTTCTGTATTCAGTGTAATTACCGACAATATCTTTAATAGCTCCTTGTCCCTCAAAAACAAAAATATGATCAACCATTTTATCCATGAAATATC
Source organism: Actinomyces viscosus (assembly GCA_943326975.2). GTDB lineage: Bacteria > Bacteroidota > Bacteroidia > Flavobacteriales_D > Crocinitomicaceae > CAIUKX01. The sequence goes on from CALPVI020000022.1 coordinate 5,531, forward strand.
GATCATGTGACACAACAATTAAACAACCTTCAAAACCTCTTAAATAATCCTCTAAAACACTCATCACGAAGATATCCAAGTCATTTGTAGGCTCATCTAAAATTAAGAAGTTTGGGTTTTTCATTAAAACAGTCATCAATTTTAAGCGACGTTTCTCCCCTCCACTTAATTTATAGACATAATTGTAATGCATACTTCTAGGAAACAAGAATTTCTCTAAAAATTGAGCAGCAGACATTTGTTTACCTTTTTCTAAAGGAATAAATTCAGCAATATCTCTTATAATATCAATAACTTTCTTGTCTTCCGCAACTTGAATTAACTCTTGATTATAGTAACCAAAAACAACTGTTTCACCAACCGAAATTGAGCCTTTATCTAAAGGTTCCCTTTCTTGAATGATATTTAGAAATGTAGATTTACCAGTTCCATTATTTCCAACAATTCCTAAACGTTCTTTGCGTTTGAAATTATAGGAAAAATTTTCAATTATTACTTTTTCAGGACTCCAAGCCTTACCAATTTTATGCAATTCAAGAATTTTAGATCCCAATCTTTCCATTTTTACAGGAATATCTAACTCATCTTCATTAATTCGTTGACTTGCAACTTCTTTTACTTGATGAAAAGATTCAATTCTTGCTTTTTGTTTCGTACCTCTTGCTTTTGGTTGACGGCGAATCCAATCTAATTCTTTCTTAAAAGTATTTCTTGCCTTATCGATAGTTGATTGAAGTTGATCTTGTCTTTCCGCTTTTTTCTCTAAGTAATATGAGAAATTTCCTTTGTATCGATAAATAGTTTGATCTTCTAATTCTAAAATAGAATCACATACAACCTCTAGGAAATACCTATCATGGGTAACCATTAAAATAGTTGATTTAGACTTTGAAAGGTATTCTTCCAACCATTCAATCATATCTAAATCCAAGTGATTTGTAGGTTCATCTAGCAATAAAAAATCTGCTTCAGATATTAAAACTTTCGCTAAAGCTACACGTTTCTTTTGACCACCTGACAAGCTTCCAATTAATAAATCAGTATTATCTAACTTTAAAACTGAAAGAATCTGATTTACCCTTACTTCAATATCCCAAGCGTTTAACTCTGTTAGTTCTTGAAAACATTCATTTAACGCATCCTGATCTCCAGATTTCATCGCCAAATTGTACTTTTTCACAACTTGTAATTCTGGTAAATCATGAGAAAATACCGCTTCTAAAATCGTATGATTTTCATCTAAATTTTCCGTTTGCTCCATAAAAGCAATTCGGATATCATTTCTAAATACAATTCTCCCCTCATCAATCGATTCAAGATTCATCAAGCATCTCAACAAGGTTGTTTTACCACTACCATTTTTTGCAACAATGGCTACTTTTTGACCTTGATCAATACCAAATGTGATATCTTTAAAAATCGTTCTGTCACCAAACGTTTTGGTGATATTTTCAACGGAAAGGAAGTTCATATATTATCTTAAACGATTTACAGAATCAATCAATTTTTGATCTTTTCTAATACTGATAATTGCTAAATTGGAAAATACTAAACCTGCAGCTAAAATATAAAATCCTATACCTACTTCAACAGATTTAGCTTGTTTACTCATTATGAAATAATTTAATATAATTATAGCAATTGATGCAACATATAAAATCGCATTTAATCGTGCTATTTTAACCTGTCTTTTTAAATTTTTAAAAGAAAAAATAGTAATTATGCTTAACACTATTATCGCAATAAACATTAGATAAATCGGTAAATTTGAAAATTTATCCTCCCCATGATTATCCATGATTGTATCCAACGAATTGGAAGTCAAAACAATTTTACCATTTTCAATTATTCCAGTAAATAAAGTAGTACCAAAAGAAACGATAGAAAGACAAACTATCGTCAATACTAAATAAACAGTTTGAATACGTTGTATCATAAGTTTTTTTTTAGCAAAGATAGGAAAGTCTTAGTACTTATGGATATATATTGAAAAATACTATTTCTTAAACTCGTACGTTGAAAGTTTCAATGTGAAATCTTTGTATTTTGTAGGTATAATTCCTTTTCCTATTTTAATTGAAAAAGAATCTATTTCAGAAAGTTTTAGTCTAGGATAAAACTGTAATTTAACAGGTGTTAATTTATTTAAATTAGGAATTCTGTATCCTATATATGCATTAGATTTTTTTATTTCTTTTCCATTGTAATAATAAAACACTTCAATATTTGGATTGCTTTCTGGTTGATCAATAGAAACATACAATCCTATTTTTAATCCGAAATAATTATTTGATTTAAAATCATTTACAACAACAAATGTTGGATCATCCAATAAATTAGTATTGAAGTTTATTGAATTTAATTTTTTTCTATTTGAGCTGAATGATTTGCTTTTGAAATCACCAAAATATGTTTTAGTAAATTGAATATTTGATTTCGGCAGTTTTTCATCTTTAAATTCTGCACTCCAACTAAAACGCATATCTGTTTTTAAAAATATACGCCAAAAATTCACTTTATCCATTTTATCATAATGAAGTATAATTTTATTAAATTGAATTTGATAAATTTGATAAACCCATACCAATGGCAAAGCAATGGAGAATAAAGTATAATTCAGCCATTTTTTATTTTCTTTTAAAAGATAAATGATGGGCAAGGATATAAAAAACAATATATCAACAAAAGGCCTCATACCTAAACCTCCTCCGTACCACCAGCACCACCATGAAGATGTTAAATACAAGAACAATGATGCAACAAAAAGCCAAATCAAAAATTTATACTTCTCTTTTAAAAATAAATATATTAATCCTATGAAAGTCAATAGCATTACTGGTGCATAAACAAAAAAACCTTTTTTATAGCCAAACAAAACATTGAACAATTGAGGATTTATAATAAAATCAAAATGCTCATTATTATACAGATTGAATTTAAATTCACCTATTTGAGCATAAACGTTTAGAAATTGAATTAAAATAAAAACAAATAAAATTCCAACTGCTATAATGTTATATTTTAATTTCTGAAAAAATTGATTTTTAACAACAAATAGAAATGATTTAAAATCATTGAAGAAAAAAGGTGTAAACAAAGCAATTAAGATATTAGTAGGTCTGATGCAAAAAACCATTGCTAAAAAGAAAACCATACGAATAAAATTGATATTATTCGAATCTTTAGCCCATCTATTAGCAAAATACAAAAACCATGAAATTGCTGCAAATGAGTATACATGAGAAAAGGAAGGGAAATAAACTGTATAAAAATTAAGACTAGTCCCAAAAGTCAAAATAGCTATAAAAAACAAAATCCAAAATCGCTTTATACACCAATCTTTCAAAAGAAAAATTATTGCTATTACTCCAATAAACCAATATAACAATGCATTTAGAGCAACTGTAAATTGATAACTTCTTGAATAACCATCACCTTCACCATACAATAACTTATTGATAACGTGATTTATCAAAAAAACAGGTGTTGAACAAATTGCTGTACCTACAAAATATTTATTCGTCCCTTTCTTTTTTTCGTAATCAAAATTAACTCCTGATATAAAAGAGTAAGTATTATAGTTTGATGTAATCTTTTCTAAATGAGAATATTCATTTTTTGATTGGTAAATAAACCATTGTGGTAAATAGGCATAATAACCTGAACCATCTGTATGAATCGACAATAAATTTGCAGAGTTAATTCTATCTGGATGTATCCATTTAAAATAATGATCACTTTGCTTTCCTTGTATTATGAGGAAAGAAAATAAAATAAAAATAAAAAAAGGTTTACTATTAAAAAACGATTTTATATTATTCATACTGTAACAACTTATAGTTGTGTTGCTTTATTTCTTAAATATAAATCTAAAATCGTAATAGCAACCATTGATTCAACAATGGGTACAGCTCTTGGAACAACGCACGGGTCATGCCTCCCTTTTCCTGTTACACTAATTTTATCCCCATTTTTATCAATCGAATCTTGTGATTGAACTATAGTAGCAACTGGTTTAAAAGCAACTCTCATTTCTATAGGCATTCCATTTGAAATACCACCTTGAATTCCTCCACTATGATTTGTCAAGGTTGATTTATCTTCTAAAAAAATGTCATTATGTTCAGAACCCTTCATTTCGACACTTGAAAAACCAGAACCAAATTCAACTCCTTTTACAGCGTTAATTGAAAATAAAGCTTTTCCTAATTCTGCGTTTAAACGATCAAATACTGGTTCTCCTAATCCAATTGGCATTCCTTTCACTAAACACTTTACACAACCTCCAATGGTGTCACCACTTTTGCGGATTTCTCGAATTAGCTCTTCCATTTCCTCTGCTTTTTCAGCATTTGGACATCTAACTGGATTTTTTTCAATTAAATTTAAATCAACATTATCGAGAGAATTCAAAGAAATAGATCCTACTTGATCAACATATGCAGTTATATTTATACCTAATTTCAATAAAATTTGTTTTGCAATTGCTCCTGCAACAACACGAGAAGCTGTCTCTCTAGCACTTGATCTTCCACCACCCCTATAATCTCTGTGTCCATATTTTTGCTCGTAAGTAAAATCGGCATGAGATGGCCTGAAAGCATCTTTAATGTGATCGTAATCAGTTGATTTTTGATCATTATTTGGTATTAAAAATCCAATCGGTGCACCTGTTGTTTTTCCTTCAAAAATCCCTGAAAGAAATTGAACTACATCTGTTTCTTTACGTTGAGTTACAATTGAAGATTGTCCAGGCTTTCTTCTATCAAGCTGAATTTGAACATCTTCTAAATTAATTTCAATATTCGAAGGAACACCATCAATCACACCTCCAATTGCTACACCATGAGATTCTCCAAAAGTTGTAATTCTAAAAAGTTGACCAAAAGTTGAACCTGCCATAATTTGATTTTAATTGCAAAGAAACTAAATATAACCTATAAATTAACTATCTTATTTTAATTAATTTACCTAATTAGTCTCAAGTAAAAAAGCGATTTATTTTAATTTAAAAAATTCGATTTTAGGATTTTTAAATGTTTCTTGATTATTTTTTTCAAAAAATTTAATTTGAATAGAATCAAAATCAGAATATTTAAATAACGGGAATACATCAAATTTCAGGGATTCAAATCTATGCTTTTTAATTATCTCACTACCAATTAGTAATGGATAAGAATATACGATTGAATCATTTTTATAAAAAGAAGTTACTATTTGCGGATTACTTTTCTCCAATTTGATTTGTGCAGCTAATGTTAATCTAAATGCAATTTGCTCAATGTTGTTTTTTGAAGGAAAAATTGTCGTTATATTATCTATTGAATTTAGGGTTAAACCTTGATTTTTTAATTTATGTATAGGAATATCAAATTGACAATCTTTCTTGTAATTTTGTTCATCAATAACTTGCGTATTGTATGCGAAATGCCAACTTAAACGATCATCATCATTCATAAAAGTTTTCCAAAAATCCTCTTCTGTGACATTATTGGTATCAATAATCGCTTTTTCAATTTGATAGAAATAAAATTGAAAAACATAAACACATGAAATCCCAATTATAGAAAAAATAATGTAATAAATGATTTTAGCTTTTTGAAATAAAAATGCGATTGGTAAACATATTAATGGTAAAAAATCAATCAACGGTCGCATTCCAAATCCTGAACCATAATCCCATGAATGCCAAGAAGCCGTCATGTAAATAATCAAACTAAAAACGATTACATATCCGAAAAATAAATAACGATTACTAAAGAAAACATAAATAAGTCCAGGGATAATTAATAACATAACTGGAGCATAAATAAAAAACCCTTTATTGTATCCAAAAAGTACTGAAATAATATGTGGTGTTTTCCATTCTGAAAACCATTCATTACTATAAGTTACTAATCTAATTTCTCCAATTTGATCGAAGGTAACTTTTAATTGTATTGCAATTATTAGGAATGCGAAAAATGCGCCAAAGACTAATACCTTATAATTTTCTTTTAAAATAGCTAAGAATCTTAATTTAAAATCTAAAAAGTTATTTGATAAAAATGGTACAAATAAAATGATTATAATATTGGGAGGTCTTGTTATGCAAATCAATGCCATTACAACTGAAAGCAATAATAAATTTCGTTTTATCTTATAATTCGAAACTAAAACTAGCTTGGCTAAAAGCAAAAAAGATGCAATCAAAAAATAAGATGTCGTATGAGAAAAAGTTGAATAATGAGTTGTGAAAAAAGAAAGGTTGGTACCGAATGAAATAGCAGCAACAGTAATCAAACTATTGAAATTTGAAATGGAAAATAATTTCAAAAACTTAAATAAAAATACACTTCCTAATAACCAATAAAATAAAGCACTTATTGTAACTCCAATTCTATAACCTAACGAATATCCCGTTGTTTGATTATGAACTATTTTTTGAATAGTATGAGTTGCAAGAAAAAAAGGACTTTGCATTACAGCGTATCCAATATAATATTTATCAACTTTATGATTACCATTACAACTTATCCAATTAGGCTCAATAGGTCTTTCTGGATGAATTTTATTGACTTTTTCAAAAAATGAAAAATGTTTGTCTTTGGGATAAATAAAATATTGAGGTAAATAAGCGTAATAACCACAACCATCCGAACAAATATTGGTCAACGTTTTATCTTTCGTAGTATAACCGTAATATTTATCAGCAAAATGACCCAATATATATAAAAAAACAGCAAATGATCCAATTACAAACCATTTGCTGTTTAATACCTTGTTTACTTTCTTTAATAAAGAAAACATTATTTACAGATTGTTTCTTCTGTATATTTTAAAATTTCTCTTACTTCTTCGATTGAAGGTGCTTCAGCATACGTTCTTAAAACTGGTTCAGTTCCTGAAGGACGAATCATCATCCATCTATTCTCATCAAAAAAATATTTAAATCCATCTATTGTTCCAACTTCTTTCACATTGTAAGGTCCGAA
>CALPVI020000023.1 GCA_943326975.2 Actinomyces viscosus
CATGATGAAGCGTGCAGCCTTATCTGCCGAATCTGAATAGATTACTCCACCAAATTGCATTTCACCTTTACCACTTTTTACAATATCTCTTTGGTTTGCAACAATCCCAACACTCCAACCATCGATTCTTGCATAAGTACAAACAATAGACTTACCATAATCTGCTTTGTATTCAGTATGATCAGAATTATCAACAATACACTCGATTAGTTCATGCATGCTGTAGGGTTTTGCTCTATCACTTGGTAAAAGACCATATACTTTTTTCAAGTCAAACTTTGGCATTGCAGCTTCTTTTCTATCAAAACCAGCCGTTTCTGCATGACCAACTTTATCCATTAAACTCCTAATCGTTTTAAGACATTCTTGATCGTTCTCTGATTTGTAATCGCAAACTCCAGATATTTCTGTATGTGTAACTGAACCTCCTAAAGTTTCATTGTCAATTGTTTCACCAATTGCAGCTTTCACTAAGTAAGAACCAGCCAAAAATATCGTACCTGTTTTATTCACTATTAAAGATTCATCAGACATGATTGGTAAATATGCTCCACCAGCAACACAACTTCCCATCACGGCTGCAATCTGAACAATTCCTCTAGAACTCATGATTGCATTATTTCTGAAAATTCGGCCAAAATGTTCTTTATCAGGGAAAATTTCATCTTGCATTGGTAAATAAACACCAGCAGAATCTACCAAGTAAATAATTGGAAGATTATTCTCCATAGAAATCTCTTGTGCTCTTAAGTTTTTCTTTGCTGTAATAGGAAACCATGCACCAGCTTTTACTGTAGCATCATTTGCAACAACGATACATTGTTTTCCTGATACATAACCTATAACTACTACAACACCACCAGAAGGGCATCCACCATGTTCTTCATACATTCCGTCGCCAACAAAAGCCCCGACTTCAAAGCGGTCAGAATTAAGGTCTAAAAGTAAATCGATTCTTTCTCTTGCAGTAAGTTTACCACTTTCGTGTAATTTCTCAATTCTTTTTTTGCCACCACCTTCGTAAATGACATTTAATTTTCTTTCTAACTCAGCAATTTTTAGACGCATTAAATCGTCGTTCATGTTGAATTCAAGTTCTTTTTTGGGTATTGCCATATTATTTTCGTTTTTAAGCAAGTCAAAGTTAATAAATTAGATTACGTGACAAAAGTGATTTAATTATAATTTATTGACTAACATTTCAGTGTTGGAAAATCATTCAAGAATTATCGAAAGAAACCTTTATTTTTGTGCTATGCAAGATACGTTTAAACACAAAGGAATGCGTCGTCAACTCATTGATGAATTGAGAAGTAAAGGGATTACAGACCAACGAATTTTAGATGCTTTTGATGCAGTTCCAAGACATTTTTTCCTTGATTTAGCGTTTGTTGAACAAGCCTATTCTGATATTGCATTCCAAATTGGTGCTGGACAAACAATTTCACAACCTTTTACAGTTGCGTTTCAGACGCAATTACTAGATGTTTCTAAAGGGGATAAAGTATTAGAAATTGGAACAGGATCTGGTTATCAAACATGCATTTTATGTCAAATAGGTGCAAAAGTATTTACGATTGAACGTCAAAAAGAGTTGTTTATTAAATCTAAAAAGTTCATTCATCACTTTAATTTTAACCCTAAATTAACTTTTGGTGATGGATATAAGGGGTTACCTAATTTCGCACCCTTTGATCGTATTTTAATTACTTGTGGAGCACCTTATATTCCTAATGATTTGGTAGACCAACTAAAAGTAGGAGGGAAAATGGTTATTCCTTTAGGAGACGGACCATCTCAGCGAATGATATTACTTACAAAAGTTTCAGAAAAAGAGCTTACTCAAGAAGATTACGGAGATTGTAGTTTTGTCCCAATGTTACAAAATACAGCTAAATAAATTAAATATATGCAAGGATTTGAAAATAAGGTTGTTTGGGTAACAGGAGCTTCATCAGGTATAGGGGAAGGTATCGTTCGGAAATTAGCAAGTTTAGATGCTAAATTAATATTATCTGCTCGAAATTTAGAAACTTTAGAATTAATTCGTAAATCTCTTCCAAATCCTTCGAATCATTTATGTTTACCCTTAGACTTAGAGAATTCTTCTAATTTTCAAGATCTTGCAAATCAAGTCATAGAAAAATATTCAAAAATTGATTATTTAATTAATAATGGTGGTTTAAGTCAACGTTCAGAAGCATGGGAAACACCAATGGAAATTGATCGAAGAATTATGGAAATCAATTATTTTGGAAATATAGCGTTAACGAAAGCAGTATTGCCTATTATGCAAAAACAACAATCTGGTCACATTGTTGTTATATCAAGCATAGCCGGTAAATTTGGTTTTTTTCTGCGTTCTGCTTATAGTGCTTCAAAACATGCATTACAAGGTTTTTATGAAAGCGTTTTGTTAGAAGAAGAAAAAAACAACATACATGTTACAATTGCTTATCCAGGAAAAATAAATACAAATATTTCAGTAAATGCTTTGAATGCTTCAGGAAGTTCTCATGGAGTAATGGATCACAATCAAGCTACTGGAATGCCAATTGAAGATTGTGTTAATGAACTAATTAAAGCAGTTTTAGCTAAGAAAAAAGAAATTTTAATAGGAAATAAAGAAATCAAAGCGGTTACTTTAAAACGTTTTTTCCCAGCTTTATTTTGGAAGGTGATACGAAAACAAAGTGCCGTCTAATTATTTCTTACATGTATATACAAAAGCAGGAGGGAAGTTTAAAGGAGTAAAAGTGATATTTACTTCTTTGTACAACATTTTTAGATAATTTTTCAACTGAGTAGAGTACTGAAATTGAATAAATTTACCTTTTTCACCAATACATTCGTAACATTTTGAAATAATATTTTCTCTTAACTCATCAGGGAAATTTGCGAAAGGTAAAGAAGAAATAATTTCATCTGCAGCATGAAGATTGTGCATTGTTAAATATTCTTGTACTTTTTCTGCACTATCGTGAATTAAAATAACACGATCATCAATTATTGTTGATTTAAGAAAATTATAAAAATTATCATTCAATTCAAACACCAAAAGCTTTGCGTCTGGAGCCATTTTTTCTACTATTTTCTTAGTAAAAACGCCTGTTCCTGGCCCTAATTCTACTATAACTTTTGAAGTATTAAAATTAACGTTTTCTAACATTTTTTCAGTTAAAAAACGAGAACTTGGTCTCATCGAACCAATCATTTTTTTATTACTCCAAAATTGTTGTAAAAAAGTTTTTTTGTCAGGCATGTAATTAATCTTTGATTGCTAATTTACCATTATTTATTATTCCAATTACATTCCCTTTTAATTCTTTATTGATTAAAGGAGTATTGTAAGTTGATGAAATTACTTCGTCTTTTGAAAAAATCCATTTTTGATCGGGGCTAAAAATCGTTAAATCAGCTTTTTGATCAATTTGAATTGGAGCATAATCAATCCCTAAAATTGCTCTTGGTTGAATTGAAAGAGCTTTAATGACAGCTTCTAAATTAAATTCTTTAGCAAAATTTAATGAACTAAAAACGGTTTGAAGATTAATTGTTCCAAAGTTAGCGTTATCAAACTCAACATCTTTTTCTTCGGTATCCATAGGTCTATGATCAGAAACAATAACATCAATTGTCCCGTCTAAAAGCCCATTCCATAAAGCTAAACGATCAGATTCTCTTCGTAATGGAGGCATCAATTTAAAATTTGAATCAAATCCTAATACATCTGTTTCATTGTAAATCAAATGAGAAGCATGAACATCTGCAGAAATATTCAAACCTTTAGCTTTTGCATTTCTTATTAAGTTTACACTTTCAGCACATGAAACACCGGTAAAGTGAATTGTACCACCAGTATATTCGACTAAACGAATATTTCTTTCAAGTTGAATTATTTCTGCAATTGTCGGATCTGATTTTAAGCCCGTTTTTGTTGAAGCTTCACCTTCATTTACCATTCCTTTTCCTGCAATTGAGTTATCTCTCGAAAAAGCAATAATTTTTCCGCCAAAATTTTTACTGTACAATAAAGCACGATACATAATTCCTGAATTAACAGGAACTAAATCATCTGAATACATACGAACTCCTGATTGAAACATATCGTACATTTCTGAAAGATTCAATCCTTCCATTTTTTCAGTAATTGCTCCAATAACATGTAAATCTGTCACTTCTTTTTCCGCTTTTCTTAAAGCATATTCTACTTGAGTTTTTCCATCTACTACTGGGTTTGTACTTGGTAACATTGAAACATGAGTGAATCCACCAAATGAAGCTGCTTGTAACCCGGATTCAATTGTTTCTTTGTGTTCTTCACCTGGATCACAAAAACTCGCCTTTAAATCAACCCAACCTTGAGATATATGAATATTATCTCCCTCAATCAATTGAGCATCATTATCAGTAATAGATGATTCTATAGAAGTAATTATTCCATTCTGAATTAACAAATCTACTGTTTGACCATTAAATGCTGATAATGGATCTATAACGCGCGCTTTTTTGATGAGAATTTTCATTTTATTCAAGTATTATTTTTTCAAAAATTTAAGAAGTAAAACTTCAATGATAATTAACAAAATTGTCATAAAGATAAAGATTCGCCAATATTCAATAGGCTTTTCTAAATCAATTTTAGTTAAACTTTGACCTTCAGCTATCTCTGAGAATTTTACATTTTTTATTCCTTTATCAGAAAATGAAGAGATAATTTCATCGCTTGATAAAGTTTCTATATTAGATTCATTTCTATTGTAATTCAGCGAAATTGAGCCTATCGGTTCATTGTCAGTTATTGTGTAAGTCCCTGCATTTAATTTTTCTAATGCTTCAATTCCTCCAATAGAAACATAAGTTAATGAATTCGTTGAAATTGTTCGTGGAATAAAGTCAATAGATTTATTTTTTAAATGTATAGGTGTTTCAGATTGAGATTTTGAATAGATTGGAAATTTAGAATCTGTACCAATTACTAATGAAAGTGGTGTTTTACGTTTACTTAATTCAGCTGTTCTTAAAAGAATTGTACTGAATAATGCATTTGATGTAAATGTACCATAATTTGGTGAAAGTGAGCTTGCAAACAAATAAATTGATTTTCCATTCGTTGCTTTTGAGTACAATGGACTTCCGTTTTGTAGAAAGATTAACCCTATCGATTGCGAAGTAGCTGATTGATTTAATTTATAGGCCTTAGCGATAGAAGGAAGATTTAAATTTTCTGGTTTTTTTTCAAATACAGCCCTAAAAAAAACATCATCATAATTGATATTTTTAATTTTCACACCTTCAGTAATAGTTGAAGAAAACAAAGGCATATTTACACTTTTTAGAAAATTATTCCAGCTTAAAATATCGATTTCTTCTCCTGGAAATAAAGCAATACTACCACCATCTTCAATGTATTCCGTAAGGTTTTGTGCTATACCCGATTGTAAATCTTTTGCACCATTTATTACAATTAAATCTTTTCCTTTAATGGCGTCTAAAGTAAATTGATTTTGATTGATTTGAGTTATTTTGTAATAATTATCTAAAGCATAAACAATTCCAATATTGTTGACAGCATTCTCACCGTTGATAATTAATATATTAGAACTACTATTTACTGAATAACTAAAATGATATTCATCATCTATAAAAAACTGTTTATCGTTTACACTTACATAACCTTTTTTAAATCCTGGTTTTTGATCTGCATAGTTAAAAGTAGTTTGTGTGAAATTATTTGCAGGAATATCTAAAAAAACATCTCTTTTCACTGAATTAACTTCCAAATGAACTTCAACATTTGTTACATCTTTACTACTATAATTATGAACCCTAACATTTAATTCATGATTTTCACCTAATTTTTGAACAGGAGAAGAGAACCAAACTGAGTCAATTGTTAAATTAGTCTTATCTTGTGAATTAATTAAAACTGGATAATAATATGAAGCATCATCTTTTTTCAATTCTTCAAATTTAGCAGTTGATTTTTGAAAATCAGAGAGAATTACAAATTGTTTTGAGCCAATTTTTTGTTTGGTACTATTTTCTAATTCAATAGCAGCCTTTTCCCATTCTATCACTTCTGAAATTGTTCTATTTATGGGGCTTAATTCAATTTTATCCAATCGTTCTAAAGCTTCTATTTTTGTAATCAAGCGCTGTTCTAAACCACTCAAATTATTTGTAACCAACATAATACGAGTATCCAAACTTACTTTAGAAATCATTTTACGCGCCATTTCTTTTGCTTCAGAAATAAGTTCACCTTCTACACCATTCATAGACATAGAAAATGAATTATCAATATATACTGCTAAAACAGGTTTACCACCTTTTGAGAATTGATTCGTAACAGGCTTATAGGGTTGTGAAAATGCTAAAACTAAAAATATAAATGCTAAAAGACGTGTAATTAAAACTAGTAGATGCTTGAGTTTTTGAGTTGATTTAGTCTGAAGATCTACAACTTTAACAAATTGTAAACTTGAAAAATATAAAGTTTTATATTTCCTAAAATTAAATAAATGAATAACAATCGGTATTACTAAAACACCAAATGCCCATAGAAATTCAGGATATACAAACTTCATGTTTCAAATATAGTTACAAAATCTTAATATATCTTCCTGTATATAGAACAAATTCACAATCAAAATAGAATAAATAATTAGTTCAGATTTGATTGATTCGTTTCACAAATTTTGACAAAATTTTCAAAAATCACCCTTCCTAAATTACCAGAAACTTCTGGATGGAATTGAACTCCAAAAATACTCTTTGATTTATGTTGCATTGCCTCATTCACACATGCGTCAGATGATGCAATCAAGTTAAAATCTGCAGGAATAGAAATCGTTTCACAATGATCTTCCATCATTTCAAATTCATCAGGTAGTTTATCAAAAATAGTTGTATCCTCAAGAATACCAATTGTTTGTAAATCCCTATCTTCTTTAATTCTTGAACCGTAAGCACCAAAGTGTAAACCAATTAATTGATGTCCAAAACAAATACCTAAAATTGGTAAATTGGTAGTTTTAATCCAATTCGTTTTGTTTATATAGGGGATTAAATCCATTTCAGTTATTAATAAAGGTGCACCTGAAATTACAATTCCTATTACATCATTCAAATCGTCTTCGGAAAGAGTTAAAATAGATTTTGTTTTATAATCAATAAAATCATCTATAATCTCTTCAATATATGGCGTTTTTTTACTGCCACAATCAACAATTAATATCATATCTCGATAATTCCTTTGCCTTGTCTGATAATTACAGCACTTCCGTTTGAGCAGTCAACAATTGTTGAAGCATCAAGATTTCCAGGACCTCCATCAATTATAAGATCAACATCATCATCATATCTTTCATAAAGTGAGTACGGATCAGCAAAGTAATCTTGTATTTCATCTTCTTGATTGTGAATAGACGTTGTTGCTATTGGATTTCCTAATTTTCTTACAATTTCTAAAACTATTTCATTGTCTGGAATTCTTATACCAATTTCTTTTTTATTAGAATCAAATAATCTTGGAACTTCATTAGTTGCTGTAAGAATAAATGTAAAAGGACCTGGAAATGATTGTTTTAAAAGTTTGAAAGTTGGTCGATCTATTTGTTTACAATAATCCGATAAATTACTTAAATCATGGCAAATTATAGAAAAATTAGCTTTATTCAGTTTAATACCTTTTAATTTAGCCAATTCATTCAATGCTTTTTTATTATATAAATCACAACCCATACTATAAACAGTATCAGTTGGAAATATAATCACGCCACCTTTTTTTAAAATTTCAACTACTTGATCAATCAAGCGACTATCAATATTTTTAGGATTAATTTCTATTATCATTTTTTTTATTTATAAATAAAACAAGATATTGCTTTATGATCACTGTAAATTTCTTTTTGAATCTTGAAATTTGATGAATGCAAATTTGTTGAATGGAATATATAATCGATTCTTCCAGCTGGAACTCTTCCTGCATAAGTTGGTCCGATACCCGTCACACAATTTCTATAAGCATCTGTTAATGTTTTATTAAATTGGTTGTAAGTATAGGACATAGGCGTATCATTAAAATCTCCACAAATAACAACTGGATAAGGAGAAGTTTCCATATGCTCAATCACTGTAATTGCTTGATCAGCTCTTTTAGGGAAAGCAATACGTAATTTATCAACCATTAAACGAATCGCAGATTTTTCAAGATTTGGATCATTTTGTTCATCACCAAAAACGGAATATTCAGAAGCATTAAATTTGATTGACCTCAAATGAACATTATAAATCCTCAAAGTATCTTTGTTCTTTACAATATCAGCATAAATACAGTAATTATCATCATCTTCATTTTCAATTACAACTGCACCTTTAGCAATCATGGGGTATTTTGACAACATTGCGATACCAAAATTCTGTCTACCTGTTAGCTTGTGACTATATCTTTCGTGGTAATCTTTAATTTTCAACGATTTAATTAAGTAATCACGTGTGATAAATTCTGTAGGTTTATCCTGATGATAAAACTCTTGAAAACAAACAACATCAGGATCTTCTCTTTCGATATAACGAAAAATTGAATCTCTATTCGCATATCGCTCATTTAATGTCCAATTATACAAATCAAATAATCGAACGTTGTAACTCATAATATGGAAACTTTGCTCTTTCGAAGGTAACTTTTCAGGCTCAGAACCCATAGCTATCATTCTAAAATGTAATTTTCCACCAATTAATAAAACAACAATTGTAAAAATTGCCCATCTTGAACGAGCAAATATCCAAATAACAAGAAGAAGAAGTGTGCATACCACAATTACAGGATACGCAAGTCCGAAAAACGGTAAAATCCAAAAAGTGCTAGGATGAATAAAAGGACATAAGTAAGCTAATAACAAACAACATAGACAGATGATTGTAGCTATCTTAATTAAAGATGAAAATCTAAATATACTTTTGTTATTTCCCATTTTGACTTTGTCGAAAAAGAAAATCTTTTTCTGATTTTGTTAGAGATTCGTATCCTGATTTTGAGATTTTATCTAAAATAGCATCTATTTTAGCCTGACGATCTTTTGCTTCAAGATTATATTCTTCATCAGTTTTAACAGTAGAAGTTCTACCTCCTTTTTGAACTTTAAACTTCGGATTCTTTTTATTAAACAATGATGAAAATGATTCGATAAATCTTTGAAGTACAATAACTAAATTGTTTTTACTATGAATATTTTGAACTGAAATAAAACCGAATGTAATGCCTCCTAAATGTGCAAAATGGGCTTTACCATCATTTGTTCCTAATGCAAATAGGTCCATTAAAATAAATGCACCTGCTAAAAATATCAGTCTTATTGGAAAAACTCCAAATAAATTAACGGTTAAATTAGGTCTGTAAAATGCTAACGCAGTAAAAATAGCCATAACTGAACCTGATGCTCCAACAATCACTGTATTTGAATCTGATAAGGTTGGAAAAACTTGATGCGCAATTATTTCGAATACTCCTCCTAAAATTCCACCAAAAATATAGGTGTAAATCAATCTTTTACTATCAAATAACTGTTCAAATAATTTCCCTGAAAAATACAACATTAACATATTAGTTAAAATATGAAATAGACCAAAATGAGAAAAAACACTTGTTATCAGTGTAATAGGAAGCAGGAAAAAGCTTTTAACATTCGTATCTAAAGTAAAAAAAGAATGTATTAAGTCATTTAAATCTGTAGCAACAAATCCACCTTGTGTGAGACGAATGATAGACATTGTAATTCCTAAAAAAATAAAAACTACAACATTATAGGTGATTAATTTAACAGTTGCACCACCAAATTTAATTTGATTTCTGATTACATCTAAAAATGTTTGTTCCTTCATTACCAAAAATTATTACGGTCGCTTTTACGCCAGATTAATATAATAATAATTCCAACGATTGCACCTCCGACATGAGCTAAATGCGCAATGTGATCGTTTTTAAGTTGAAAACTCTGATAGATTTCTAATGCAATATACCCACCTATTAAATATTTTGCTTTAATCGGAATAGGAGGGAAAATTAACATCAATTCAGTATTTGGAAACAACATAGCGAAACCTGCCATGATACCAAATAAAGCTCCAGATGCCCCCATCATTGAACTATAAGACTCAAGAATATAACTTTGTAAATTATGAAAACTTGATGCCGTATTTAAAGGTATACTTTCGAATTGTTGAGTTAAAATTTTGTGATTTAATAATTCAATATCATATCCTTGGGCGATTAATTGATTTTTCAATTCATGTAAATGCCAAACACCTAAGCCATTATAAAGAGCGAATGCTCCTAATCCACAACCAATATAAAAAATAAAAAAACGTTTTGCTCCCCAAATTCTCTCAAGATGAGCTCCAAACATAACTAAAATCAACATATTAAAAATGATGTGAAAAATATCCGTTTTACTATGCATAAACATATGCGAAATTATTTGATACGGTTCAAATAAGGAAGAATTCACATAATGCGCTGATAATAATGAAAATAAATCGATACCACCATTTGATGCTAAAACTTGCGCAACAATATAAATGGTGACATTCAAAAGTAGAATGTTTTTGCTTACTTGTGGTATATTATTTAAAAATGAAAACATAATTTAAAATCGATTTGAAATTTCTTCTAATGTAATAGTTTGCATTATTTTTTTCCCATTCGGTGAATGCGCATGCTCTGGACAATTAAACAATTGATCAATTAAATTTTCAATTGTTTCTTTCGTTGTCAATAAATTTTTCTTTTTCGAATTAGCAGATGCAATCGATTGAATTAATACATGTGCAATATCTCCCTTTTCAATTTCTTTGAAAGATATATTATCTAAGATTAAATCAACACAATCGTTAATACTTTCTTCTTGTAAAATCGAAGGAACGGCTTTTAATAACAAAGTATTGTCTTGGAAATCAGTTTCAAAACCTAATCGATTCAACATAGTATAGTTGGCCAACCATTGATTTTTTTCATTTAGAGAAATTTCTTTCTCGTAAGGAAAAAGAAGTTGTTGCGAATTAATTGGACTAGAAATAAATGTACTCATTAACTGATCATAAACAATTCGCTCAAAAGCCCTTCTATAATGAATTGCTAACAATCCAGATTTACAAGTAGTAATAATAAAATTTCCTCGTAAAATATAATCTTTGGAAATTTCTAAATTTTCATTGAATTCAATTTCGTTTGTTTTTTGTTCATCTAGAGGTTCTTGTTTAATTGCATAAAAATTAGTCCAATCTCCTGGAGTTGTTTCTTTGTTTCCAAACCCCTCAGATTGAATTGCTTTTGTAAAACCGTAACTTGAAGAACCTCCTGATTTAGAAGCAGCAGTTGTCGAATTAAATGGATTATAATTTGTATTAACTTTAATTGTTGGTTCAACAGGAATATCGTTCTTCATTGAGAAGGGAATGTCAAAACTCGTTTCTTGCTCAAAATCTAAAGAAGGAGCTACATTGTATTTCCCTAATGCAAGGCGAATACTGCTTACTAATATCGCATAGATTAGTTTATCCTCTTCAAATTTTATTTCCGTTTTCGTTGGATGAACATTCACATCTATTTTCTGTGGATGCACAGTCATATATAAGAAATAGGAGGGATGTGTCTTAGGTTGAATCAAGCCTTCAAATGCTCTAGTAATTGCATGATGAAAATAAGAGTCTTTGAAAAAACGATTATTTACAAACAAAAATTGTTCACCACGTGTTTTCTTAGCAAAATCTGGTTTTCCGATATATCCTTTAATTTCGACTATATCTGTTGATTCATCAATTGGAACTAATTGATCATTTGCTTTTTTTCCTAAAACATCAATTATACGTTTCTTTAAGTTAACTGATGGTAAATTAAAAATATCATTCTCATTATGTTTTAAAGTAAATGCAACTTCTGGATGAGTCAAAACAATTCTATCAAATTCATCCAAGATATGTCCGAATTCAACATTATCTGATTTTAAGAAATTTCTTCTTGCTGGAACATTGAAAAATAGATTTTTAACTTCAAAAGAGGTACCATTAGGACAAACAAAAGGTTCTTGTTCTGTTACTTTACTTCCTTCAATCTTAAGAATAGTACCAACCTGATTTTCAGACTGCTTTGTTTTTAAAGTTACGTGAGCGATAGCTGCAATAGATGCTAAAGCTTCTCCACGAAATCCTTTAGTTGTCAACGCAAATAAATCCTCAGCTTTCGAAACTTTACTGGTTGCATGTCTTTCGAAACACATTCTTGCATCAAAAACAGACATTCCATTTCCATTATCAACAATTTGAATCAAGGTTTTACCTGCATCTTTTATTAGGATATCTATTTTGGTTGCTCCAGCATCAATTGCGTTTTC
>CALPVI020000024.1 GCA_943326975.2 Actinomyces viscosus
TAATATCTCACGTAAACGACTTTTTTTGTCTCAAAAAATTCCTCAGAAAAATGATCTGGTAGATTATGTATGTAAAAATATCGGTTTACACCTTTCATTTCCTCTTTTAAATCACCTCCTTTTAGATATAAGATTCCATTTTTTAATTCATGAACACTTTTCTTTTTGAATTTTCCATTGATCCATTTAATGAAATCAGGCATCGCAGTTACTGCACGACTTACTATAAAATCAAATTGTTTATCAATATTTTCTGCACGTTCGTGAATTCCTGTAACATTTGTTAAACCGATGGCTGCGGCAACTTCATTCACCACTTTGATTTTTTTTCCGATAGAATCTACTAATGTAAAATTACAGTTCGGGTATAAGATAGCTAATGGGATACCAGGAAAACCTCCGCCAGTTCCAATGTCCATTATATCAGCGCCATCTTTAAATTGCATGATTTTGGCTATACCTAAAGAATGTAAAACATGTCTCTCGTAAAAATTATCAGTATCTTTTCTTGAAATTACATTGATTTGATTATTCCAAAAAGTATAAACTTCTAACAATTTGGAAAACTGCTCTATTTGTTTCTCTGTTAAATCAGGAAAATATTTTAAAATAAGTTGTTCAGAATTCATATTTCTTTTTTTAATCCTTTGGAATTAGGAATTTATGAATTAGAATTATAAGGATTATTAAAGGAATTATATATTTTCCTTTGTCTTTTCAATCATATTTGCCAAAAACTCTCTTGCTCTAAATAATTGTGCTTTTACAGTACCAAGAGGTAGATTTAATTCTTCAGCAATTTCCTCGTAACTTAATTCTTCAAAGTAACGCTTTTCAACTAATTCTCTGTAACGCGGTTTTAATTGCGTTACCAAGTTGCGCATTAATTTTACTTTTTGATTATATATTATAGTTTCTTCAGGATCAAGAGTTTGTGATTTAGCATCGTAGAATATAACTTCGCCATCATCTGTCATCATACCTGTATCCATAGAAGTTACTTTGATTCTTTTCTTACGAATAAAATCGATACAATTGTTAGAGGCGATTTTGAAAAGCCATGTACTAAATGCGAAATTAGGAGAATATTGTTCCAAACGACTAAAAGCCTTTCCGAATGCTTCTAAAGTTAAATCTTCAGCATCGTCTGGGTGCTTTACCATTTTTAACATCATGAAGTAAATTGATTCACGATATTTTTCCATTAATTCCGCGTAAGCGCTTTGTTTACCTTTTATAGCAGCTTCGACTAAAATTAAGTCATATTTTGCTTTATCTGATAAATGTTCGCTTCCTACCATTTTGTTTCTTCTTTTTTATTCATTGAATAGTACAGTATCGGAATCAGTAGTGAGTAAGCAATATCTAATAAAGGAATCATTGCAACAAAACCTGGTTCTTTCAGTTTATAGAAGCAGCGTGCATGAATCCACCATTTGATAAACATTACAAATCCAAAAACAGATAACGTAATCCAACGATAGTTTGTATCAAATAACAAAATAACAAAGGATATCAATAGTATTAACATGGTGAAAGGATATATTCCTAACATCGCTTTTTTGAAAACTTTATATCGATCGGCAGTCGTATAGTGTCTGGCTTTTTGTCTTAGCCAACTTTCCCAATCTGGACTGCCTTCAGAATGACAAAATGATGCAGGGTCTAAATTGATAGCATAGTTTTCTTTTGTAGCACTTTCTTGCACAAATAAGTCATCATCTCCAGATGTTAAAGAGTAATGAGATTTAAATCCATTTACTGAATTAAAAACTGTTTTGGTGTAAGCTAAATTTCTGCCTACTCCCATGTAAGGCATTTTTGCTAATGCTAATGAAAAATAATTTAAGGCAATCCAAGTTGTATCAAATCGAATGATTTTATTTAATAAACCTGAACGCGTAATGTATGGAGCGTATCCTAAAACAATTTCTTTTTTGTCAGCGAAATTACTTATAGTACTTTTTAACCATTGATTGGATGCAGGTTTACAATCTGCATCTGTAAAAACCAAATGTTCGTATTTGGATCCTTTAATACCAATTGTAAGTGGAAGTTTTTTACCTGGTTTTAAATGTTGACTTCTCTCAATTTCAATTACTCTTAAGTTTTTATACTGTTGTGCATATGCATTTAAGATGTGATAAGATTCATCAACAGATTGATGATTAATTACAATAACTTCAAATTCAGGATAATCTTGTTGAAGGATTGTAGGTAAATTATCATACAAGTTGTCAGCATCATTTCTTGCTGAAATTAAAATTGTTACAGGTGGTAAATCTGATCGTTTTTCTTGTTTTTTGTAATTGTAAAACGAAAGTTTACCATGTATTAGTAGCACATAAAGCAACTGCAGCAAGGCTACAAAGGCGAACGTGAAAAATAAAATCGTTGTTAAATTCTGTTCAAAATCCGGTATAAACTGCATTATGTGTAAAGCTTTCTTGCAAATATGGGGAGCATAAGTAAATACAATTATCTTTGTGCTGTTTATTTTTCAACAATTTTATGCACTTCGATTTAATACATTCAGATTCAAAGTCTAACGCGAGAGCTGGTTTGTTACATACAGACCATGGTGTAGTAGAAACACCGATATTTATGCCTGTAGGTACTGCAGGTACAGTGAAAGGTGTTCATCAACATGAAATAAAAGACGATATTAAAGCTCAAATTATTTTGGGTAATACTTATCATTTATTCATGAGACCAGGTACGGAAGTGATTCAGGCTGCTGGAGGTTTGCATAAATTCAATGGTTGGGAAGGACCTATTTTGACAGATAGTGGTGGGTATCAAGTATATTCATTGTCTGGTTCAAGAAAGATTAAAGAAGAGGGGGTTAAGTTTCAATCTCATTATGATGGTAGTTACCACTTCTTTACACCTGAAAGAGCAATTGATATTCAACGTCAAATAGGAGCAGATATTATTATGGCATTTGATGAATGTACACCTTATCCATGTGATTATCATTATGCAAAACGTTCTATGCACATGACTCATCGATGGTTAAAACGTTGTTATGATCAAATGGATGCAACAGAACCTCTTTATGGTTACGATCAAAATTTATTTCCAATTATTCAAGGTAGTACTTATAAAGATTTGAGAAAAGAATCTGCTGAAGTGATTGCAGGCTATGGAACAATAGGAAATGCAATCGGAGGTTTGTCGGTAGGTGAACCTGATGAAGATTTGTATGAAATGACTGATTTGGTTTGTGGTATTTTACCGAAAGATAAAGCAAGATATTTAATGGGGGTAGGAACACCTGTTAACTTATTAGAATGTATTTCGATGGGAATCGATATGTTCGATTGCGTAATGCCTTCGAGAAATGCTCGTCATGGAATGTTATTTACTTCAGAAGGTACAATCAACATTAAAAATCAAAAATGGGAAAAAGATTTTTCAGTTTTAGATCCTAATGGAACATCATATGTAGATCAAGCTTATTCGAAAGCCTATTTAAGACATTTGATAAAATCGAATGAATATCTTGGTTTTCAAATAGCTACTATTCATAATTTAGCTTTCTATTTAGCGTTAGTGAAAGAAGCAAGGGTTCGTATTTTAGATGGAACTTTTGCAGATTGGAAAAATGTTATGGTTAAGAAATTAGGTCAAAAATTATAATTATTTTCGATTCAAATTGATAATCTAAAAACCATTATAAAAGAGGTGCTTAAAATTTTAGATAAATATATCATTCGAAAGTTTTTGACGACTTTCTTTTTTATGCTAGGGATAATTATGCTATTGTCCATGGTATTTGATATGTCTGAACGTTTAAGTGAATTCATTGAAAAACAGGCGCCTATAGCAGATATTTTCTTAAAATATTATGTGACTTTTATTTTGTATTACGGGAATACGTTCTCGTCTATGATTATTTTTATTTCTGTGATTTGGTTCACTGCTAAAATGGCGCAGGACACTGAAATAGTCCCCATTTTAAATAGTGGAAGAACATTTAATCGATTTTTAAGGCCATATATGATTGCGGCTACTATATTAATGGTGTTGTCTTTGATCTTAAATCATTTGATATTACCAATGGCAAATAAAGTTCGTTTAGATTTTGATAATCAGTATTATAGAGCTGGTTTACATGTAGAAGATTATTATGCGGAATTTCCTGGGAATATATCGGTTAACTTTTCCTCTTATGTTTCCGAGGATAATAAGATTAATGATTTTGTTTTACAAAAAACAGATAATTCAAATAAAGTAATTTATTTTATAAAAGCTAGAACAGCTGAATATTTTCCTAAATCAAATAAATGGAAATTAGTTGATTACTATGAAAGAAAATCGTTGGGTGTAAATGAAGAGATTATAAATGGTAAAGAGAAAGATACCATTTATAATTTTACCATTGATGATATGGCTCATAGAGAGAATATTGCTGAGATTATGAATTATTATGAATTGAAAAAATTTATAGCTCGTGAGAAGCAAAAAGGGGCTGCGAATGTGCCTACCTATGAGTTAGAATTGTATAGAAGGTCTTCTTTGCCCTTTGCGACTTATGTTTTAACTATTATTGGTGTGTCAGTATCTAGTAGAAAAAAACGTGGGGGAGTTGGGATAAATATCGCATTAGGATTGGGAATTATATTTGTTTACATTTTCACCATGAAAATTATGGATGTTGCAGCAGTAAACGTTGGTTTTTCTCCTATTATTGCAGTGTGGATACCTAATGTTTTGTTTGGTTTTGTAGCATATATTTTGTATCGATATGCGCCTAAATAAATGGATTGTATTCTTCTTCTTGATGAGTCTAAGGAGTTCATTTTCTCAAGTTGTAAATATCGAGAATAAGCGTATCTACGATGATACAGCTGGTTGGAGTGGTGCGATTGATGCAACTTTTAGTGCAATGAAAACAACAAATTCATTAATTAATCTTGCTTTTCGCCCAAGGGTTCAGTATAAAACACTAAAGCATTATTGGTTTTTTATTAGCGATTTAAATTACTCTAAAGGAAATGATCGCGTATATGCAAATATGGGAATGGCTCATTTAAGATATGCTTATAGAATTAAAGGTCCATGGAAATGGGAGAGTTACGCGCAAGTTCAATACAATCAATTGCTTGATCAACAGCTTCGATCATCATATGGAACTGGGTTTCGATTGAAATTTTTTGATAATAAAAAGAGTAAGTATTTTATTGGTTCATCTGTCTTTTATGAGTATGAAAAGATTAGAACAACGCTTCAAATAAATGAAGAGATTAGAATGAATAACTATGTCTCATGGTATATAGATCCAAAAAATAATTTTTCATTTACAGCTGCAACTTATTACCAACCCTTACTTTCAAACTTTAATGATTTTCGATTAATGGGTCAATATACCTTGACTTTTAAAATGACAAAGAAAATTGATTTTAAGTTTGAGTGGACAAGCTTTTACGATAGTCGCCCTGTTGTTAATGTTCCAAACTGGACTTTTAATACTTCTTTTGGGGTTCGTTTAAAATTAGAAGATAATCTTTAGTAATTTTCATCTTTTCCAATGAAGTTACTTTCATTGTAGAAATTTAACCATTCAGAAAAATCAAAGAATAAAAGTGCATTTTTCTCCAAATCAAAATTCTTTAAGTTAGACATATCGTTTTTTAATTGAGTAAAAACAAGTTTCTTTTCATTGATGGATTTTGCTTCTAATATATTTGAAATAAATTTAAGTATTTGTTTTTCAAATAAATAAACTTTACTTTTTTGTATAATAAATTGTTTAAAATCTTCTAATTTATCTTTAGTTACTTCTTCTGAGTTATTTTCTACTTCTGCAAAAAACAAAATTATTTTAGCTAAAACGATAACTTCTTCTTTGATTTTACCTTCTTGATGTTTAATGAAATATTGAATAGTTTCGATTGCTTTTTTCTGTTTTTGAAGTCCAAGAAGTGTGAATAGTTTTTGAAAGGTACAGAAATTGATTTCTTGATGTAATTCTTCAAAAGCGATGGAAGAATTTTCAATTTTCAAAATCAATTCTTCATGTTTATCAAGATGGCTTCCTCCTTCAATAAACTCTTTTTTTATATTGAAAGTCATTAATTTCAGAGTAAACCAGATATAATTTTTATAGTTGGTTATATGAGGGAAATTTGATTTGTAGTTATTTAATCTATCTAAACTTTCCACAAATTGTTCATTTTTCAAATATAATTGTATTAAGCATAGATTAGCTAAAGATCTTATGTATAAGTCTTCCTTTTGATGTATATATCCTGGAGAGCTTTCAAATAGTTGTGCGCAGCTTACAAAGTATTTTTCGCTGTAAGAATAATCATTAGTTAAATAATAAGCTAAACCTTTGATGAAATTGAATAAAATTTTAGAAAACTCAGTTTCTGCAGATTTTTCATTGATTAGCAAAAAGTTTTGCAAGAAATCTGATACATTTCTTTTTTCAAAAGAATTTCTGGTTCCTTCAAATTGTTTATTCAACGATTCAACTTCAAGGAAAAGTTTTTCATATTTTAATTCGTTTTCTAATTGCTTAATATGACTCGACCAAAAGTCATCATGATTTTTAATTCGATCACTAATTTCATCAGCTGAACTTGTACGAGTATTTTGAAAGTTCTTCTCACGAAATAATAATGCGGTTTCAAAAGTAAGGCTTCCTGAAAGTGCAGTTCGTTCTGCTCTATTAAATTCTTTTTTTGCTTCTTCTAATAATCCTTTAGAAAGTAAAATTTTGTAATTAGTCAAATGAATATTTGGTTCATTTTCGAAATGCTCAGAAGCATGAAACATTCTAAGCGCCTGCAATATTTTTTTATATAAAGTTTGCTTTAATTGCGCAAAATGTAGTGAATTGAATTCTTTCTTTATTTCTTTTTCATTGTACTTCTTCACTTTACATAACTTATTAAAAAGTTGTGCGTATTGATTAACAGTATTCTGAGTTTGGAGAGTAGAAAGACGTGTGAAATAACGTTTTTCAGTTGCACTCATCGATTGAACCAAAGAAAATAAGTAATCCATATTTAAAATAATAGTATTTTGGTTTTAAAAGTATTAATAATAAAGCATATAAGCAAAGTTTTTACTTTTATGAAATGTTATTATTAATTAACTTATTTTCATTTTTAAGATCTTAAATAGGTTTTTTTATTCACTTTTAGCAAGTTTTAAAGAGATAATAATCATCAAAAATTTCGTTTATTTACAATTCTAAAAGAGTATATATTTATGCAGTCAAAAGGTGTTATTCAAATTATAGTAGGAGCTTGCTTGTTTGGTTTAATACCATTTTTTGTTCGATATGCACCAGAACTAAATTTAACCACAATCGTATTTGGTAGGGCTTTTTTTGCCGCATTATTTGCGTTGATATTAATTCGTTTTTCACCTAAAAAAGAAACTACTTTCTTACGGAATAAAAAAAGTGATGTGTTTCATTTATTGATTTGGACGCTTTGTTTGCTCTTTGCAATTTTGTCCTACTTTCTTTCGATTAAAAAAGGTTCAGTTGCAATCGCAGGAACAATGATGGGAATGCACCCTATTTTTGTCGTTCTATTTTCAATCATCTTTTTCAAAGAAAGAATCTATAAGTTGACCTATATTTCATGTTTGTTAGCGATAATTGGAGGTGTTTTAATATTGTCCAATACAAATGAATTAACAGGTACAACAATAAATGGTGTTTTATATGGTTTTGCTTCTGCTTTCTTTTTAGGTTTAAATTTTACGTATTATTTAAAATACTTATCACATTTTAGCTCTTCTAAATTGGTTTTTCTTCAAAATGCACTTCAGTTACCAGTGTTGTTGCCTTTTCTATTATTTAATTCCTCAAAAATCAATAATAATGGTTGGGTAGCGATGTTGTTTTTGGGTGTGGTATGTACTGGATTGGCTTATTTTCTTGTTTACAATGGATCAAGAGTAGTAAAAACACAATATATCGGTGTTTTACAAATGATTGAGAATGTTATTCCCGTTATATTAGGGGTCTATTTATATAATGAGAAGATTGAAGAGATTCAATTTTTAGGAATTTTAATAATTCTTTTCTCTGCCGTGTTGGTCTCAATAAAGTCAAATCATTCGAATAATACTTAATTTTTTTGATCCAAAATTTCTCTTTACTTCACCCACATTAATTTCTCTCGTTCTACTTTCATGCGCATGAATCCAAAAGCAACCGTAATCATTTCACCATTTATTTCTTCAACTGAACCGCTTTGCTTTGTTGCGATTAATTTAACGGTCGAACCAACAATAATTTTAGCGCGTTCATACTCATCTCTTTCGATTTGAACTTTTTTCTTTTTTGTAACTTTTTTAGGTAGTTTAGAATCAGCTTTTAATTTTTCAATCCGTTCAACGTCATCAATTTTAGATTTTTCAACGGCAATGTATTTGGTGATTTCGTCCAATAATGGCTTATTTACATCTTTCTTTTTTGAACGAGAAATGTATCGTTGTATAAACGAAGCCATTTTTTTTCCATTCGAAATGAATTTATTGTTTTTTTCGTTGAGTTCTTGAATCGATTTTAGTTTTTCTTCTAATTTCGATTTCTTATCTAAAAATTCGTTTTTTGCTTTCTGTGCCAATTCTTGAGCCTCGATATGTTCTTTATTTAAACGTTCGAGGTATGTTTTTTCTCTTTGAAGTTCATTTAATAACTTATCCATACGAACTTTTCGGTCGTCCATTCTACTTTTAGCATCTTCAATTAATTCCATCGGAATTCCATTGATTTGTGCAACTTCAAACGTAAAAGAACTTCCAGGTTGACCAAGAGAAAACTTATATAAAGGCTCTAACGTTTCAGTGTCAAACATCATGCAACCATTGATAGCATTACGTAATTGATCAGCTTTTAATTTTATGTTTGCGTAATGTGTTGTGATTACTCCAAAACATTTTTTGTTGTACAAATTTTCAAAAAACACTTCAGCCAAAGCACCTCCTAATTCAGGATCAGAACCGGTACCAAATTCATCTAATAAAAGTAAGGTTCGTCTATTTGCTACTTCTAAAAAGTGTTTCATTCGTTTTAAGCGATATGAATATGTACTTAATTCATTTTCAATAGATTGATTGTCTCCTATATCAGTTAATATTTGTTGAAAAAAACACATTTTACTATTGGGATCAACCGGTACTAATAATCCTGCTTGAAGCATGATTTGTAATAGTCCAATTGTTTTTAATGTAATACTTTTCCCTCCTGCATTTGGACCTGAAATCACCAGTATACGAGAGAATTTATCCATAAAAAGATATTGAGAAAATGTCTTCTTCCCATTTGCTTTATTGTTTTTCCAAAGAATAGGATGGACTGCATTGATCAATTCAATCGTCGTATCATTTTGAATTGCAGGCATACTACAATTCAATTCTAAAGCTAATTTTGTTTTTGCATTGATAAAATCAAACTCGGTTAAGATTGTTTGATACTCTTTTATTAAAGGGAGGAAATGTGCAATTTCAGCTGTCAGAATTTGTAAAATTCTATAAATTTCTTTTCGCTCGTCATCTAATAAAAGTTCATATTCGTTATTTAATTCTACATTACATGATGGTTCAATAAATGTTAAACTACCTGTTTTAGAAGATCCTACTACGGTACCCGAAATCTTTCTTTTGTGTGTGGACATTACAGTCAAAACACGTCTTTCATTTACAAATGCTTCTCTTGTTTCTCCCAAGAAATTTTCTTTTGTCAAACGACGCATTTCTTTTTCGAAATTCTTGTTGATTTTATTTTTTACTGAACGTAAATTTTGACGAATTTCAAGTAAAGCAGGTGAAGCATCATCTTTTATTGCACCTTTTCGATCAAACACTTTATCAATTGCATCTATGATTTCAGTAGTGAAATAAGCGTCTTTTAAAATGGCTGAAAGTAAAGGATAGTCTTTTTCCCTCTTGTCAAAAAAATAAAGGATTGTGTTTATTAAGAGAGATGCTCTTGATATTCTGTAGAATCCCTCTTGAGATAAAACCGAGTTTTTTATAGGGAGGTATTTAATTTCAGTAAGTAATTCTTCAAAATCCAATGCAGGAAAGTTTTCTCCTTCTGAACGTAATTGGAAAAATTCATTTACACGATGAAGTTCAACAGTAATTTCATCAAATCGATTTGTAGGAGTTAACTCCATTAATCGCTTCTCAGCCGTTGGACCAATTGAGTAATTCACTAGCCATTCTCTAATCGTAGAAAATTCAAGGTCATTTATCGTTTGTTCATCAAAAGAATTCATAGTGTAAAAATAATAAAAACTGAAGAGGTAAAAAGTTTATTTTCTTGGAAAATAAGAAGAGAGATTAATTAAAATCCAATTTCTATTAATTCAGTTTTACTTAGCGTGTTTGAAGTAAAGTGCTTCAGTTTTTTAGTTAGCTTGTCGATTACTAAAATATCAGTTTCGCTTTCCAAGCACAATTCTAAATCATGAGAAGAAATTATAATGCATTTGTTGAATTGAATTGCAATTTTCTTCATCTCATTCATTACCAACTTTCTATTAGCATAATCTAAAAAGGCTGTTGGTTCATCTAAAATGATAATTGCTGTTTCTTGTGTAATTGCTCTTGCAATAGCAGCTAATTGTCTTTCTCCATCACTTAATTGAGTGGTGAAAAAGTTAGCTAAATGTTGAATCTTCAATTCTGATAATGCATGTTCAATAATTTCTTGATCCACTGTAGATAATCTTCCTAATGCGTTTGTATAAGGTGTTCTCCCCAGTGCAACATATTCACTAACTCTTAAGTAATCAATTCCATCAAATTTTGAGTTTACAAATGCAATTGTTTTTGCCTTTCTAATTCGATCAAATTCAGTAATATAAGTTGTATCGATAATCACTTTCCCAGCTAAGGTTTGTTGATTACCTTGAAGTGTTTGTAATAAAGTCGTTTTTCCTGCTCCATTTGCTCCAATTAATGAATATACTTTTCCTTTTGAAAGTTCAATTGAATCAATCGTAAATAAACATTTTTTATGCCCAATTTCTATATTGTTTAATTCGATCATACTAAACGTTTTAAAACAATTATGATAACAAATGGAGCGCCGATGATTGAAGTGAGTGCATTAATTGGAATGTGAACAGTACTCTCTAAGACTTGAATGAAAATGTCACAAATAAGTAAGAAAAAACTTCCGATAAAAAAACTTCCAATAAGTAAACTCAAATGAGATTGAGTTCTGAAAATCATCTTCACCAAATTTGGAACTGCTAATCCAACAAAAGCTATAGGTCCACAATATGCTGTAATAATTCCAGTTAAAATTGCGGTTATTGATATCAAAATAATACGAATATATTTCACATGTATACCTAGATTAAGTGCTTGATTTTCACCTAAAACAAATGCATTTAAAGGTTTAATTACCCAAAATGAAGCAATTAATCCGATTGTGAAAATGATGATAATAAGTGGTAAATCTGAAAACTCAACTTGCTGAAGTGAACCCATCGTCCACATCGTGAATAGTTTCAATTGATTTGGATCACTTAAAGATTGAAGAATAGCAACAATAGCACTTGTAAAACTACCCAACATTATTCCGATAAGTAGTAAAGAGATATGTGATTTTACAAGATAGGAAAAGGATAAAATGATTAACCCAAAAACAAATGCACCTAACAACGAACTTGTAATTGTTCCAAAATCAGAAGTTAAAAAAGGGATACCTGTCATTACACTAAATGCAACAAAAAGACTTGATCCCGAATTGATTCCTAAAACATAAGGACCAGCCAAAGGATTATTAAACATGGTTTGCATGAAGAGACCAGCAATTGATAAGCCTCCTCCAGCTAAAATAGCCATAACTAATCGAGGTATTCTAAATTCACGAATAATTACTTGCGAGCTATTTGTTGGATTGTATTTGAAGAGTGTATTCCAAAAGTCGTTAAGAGATACAGAAATGTCGCCAACAAATAAGTGTATTGAGCCTAAAATAGGAAGTAATATTAAAAGTGAAATAAATACGAATCTATTTTTCTTTGTTACAGTCATTATTTGTCTAATGTTCTGTAAAAATAGAGTTTATTTTTCAATTTTAGTTCTGGGTGTAGAA
>CALPVI020000025.1 GCA_943326975.2 Actinomyces viscosus
CCGCAGGTCGTAAAATCTGCACGTGTAATGAAAAAAGCAGTTGCGTATTTACTGCCATTTATCGAAGCTGAAAAAGATGGGGTTCAATCTTTCTCAGGAAAAATATTGATGGCAACTGTAAAGGGTGATGTGCATGACATTGGTAAAAAAATAGTTGGGGTAGTATTGGCTTGTAACAATTATGAAGTAATTGATATGGGGGTAATGGTACCTGCTGATAAAATCATTCAAAAAGCGATTGAAGAAAATGTAGATGTAATTGGATTAAGTGGTTTGATTACACCTTCATTAGACGAAATGGTAACGATGGCAAAAGAAATGGATCGAGCTAATTTATCTATTCCTTTAATGATTGGTGGTGCAACTACTTCTAAGGTTCATACAGCTGTAAAAATAGAACAAAGTTATACGAAAGGTCAAGCGGTTCATGTTTTAGATGCATCAAGAGCTGTAACAGTAGTTGAAAGTTTATTAGGTCCAAAGAAAGATTTATTTATTTCTGATTTAAAAACGGAATATACTCGATTACGTGAACATCATGAAAAGAGTAGAAGTGCTAAACAGCTTTTATCATTAAAAGACGCACGTAATAACCCATTTAAAATTGATTGGAAACAAGAAGATATTACAACACCAATTGAATTAGGTGCTCAGGTATTTTCTAATTTTCCTTTGGAAGAATTAGTGCCATATATTGATTGGTCACCTTTCTTTCAAACTTGGGAATTATATGGAAGATATCCAAATATATTAAACGATGAGGTAGTAGGAGAAGAAGCAACAAAATTATTTGCTGATGCACAAAAAATGCTTCAAACGATGATTGCTGAAAAATGGGTGTCAGCGAACGCAGTAGTAGGTATTTTTCCTGCGAATTCAATAGGTGATGATATTGAAATTTATACCGATGAAACACGTTCTGAAGTTGCTTTAATTCAACATTCGTTACGTCAACAGACGAAAAAAGCAGAAGGTCAGCCGAATATTGCTTTATCAGATTTTGTTGCGCCGAAAGAGTCTGGAATCAAAGATTATGTGGGTGCGTTTGTTGTGACAACAGGAACAGGATTAGATGAACATGTTGCTCGTTTTGAAGCAGATCATGATGATTATAATTCAATTTTAGTGAAAGCTTTGGCAGATCGTCTAGCTGAGGCATTTGCTGAATGTATGCACGCAAAGGTGAGAAAAGAAATTTGGGGTTATTCAAAAGATGAAAACTTATCGAATGACGATTTGATTAAAGAAAGTTACAGAGGTATTCGTCCAGCTCCAGGTTATCCAGCTTGTCCAGATCATACCGAGAAAATAGGATTGTTTGAATTATTAGATGCTACAGCGATTACTGGAGTTTCTTTGACGGATAGTTTAGCAATGTTACCCGCAAGTTCTGTAAGCGGTTGGTATTTTGGTCATCCAGAAGCTAAGTATTTCGGATTAGGAAAAATAACCGAAGAGCAAGTAGAAGACATTGCAAATCGAAAGAAAATAGAAGGTCAGCGAATGGAACGTTGGTTATCAAGTGTTATGATTTAAAAACAAAGGCTTTCAATTTTGAAAGCCTTTGTTTTTGGATGATAAAATTCAATTTAAATATTGTAAAAGCAAAAAGCGACTCGGGGGACCGAATCGCTTTCTGCTAACTTAACCTAACCACTATTCACTGAAAAAAGAGTTTAGTATTTTATATATGTTTAATACTTTCGAACTTTGTTGAAACAAATTTATCTTAAATCTTATTAATCAAAAAATCAATTTTAAGGCTTTATTGAATTGGAAAACAAGTATTAATACTTAAAATTTCATCTTTTAATTTATTCGTTGAATTATTTTTAACGTTCATAGTTGAAATAGGTTAGTTCATAGAAAAATCACTTATTGTATTCTTGGAATCCTAAAATTTAAAATTTAATCAATTTTTCGACGAATAATATTTTTTTAACGATAGATAATTAATTAGAATTATCTAATTATCAAGGAAATGAAAAATCAACTCTTGTATTTTTAAATACAGAATATAAAATTTGATTGTAGGTTAACTATAGGATTCTAGTTTAGTTTTTTTCGTTTAAAACTAATTGAATATCTGAAATTAATTCGTCGACTTTTTTAGGTGAAGTTCCGTCATAATAACCTCTAATTCGGCCCAATTGATCTATTAATACAAAGTTGTTTGTATGAATAAAATCACTTCCAGCATCACCTAAATTTTGAGCTTCAGCTGGCTTTAAAACAAAGAATGAAGTTCTAGCCAAATGATACAAATCTTTTTTATCTCCCGTTAAAAAATGCCATTGATTTGCATTTGCATTGTGAGCATCAGCATATCTTTTCATTTGTTCTAAAGTGTCAATTTCTGGATTTACGGTAAAACTTAAAATAGCAAATTTTGAATTTTGTGAATACGCTTTTTGAACACGTTGCATTTCATTATTCATCTTTGGGCAGATTGTGCCACAAGTAGTGAAAAAATATTCAACAACATAAACTTTGCCTTTCACCGTTTTGTTCGATACGATTTGACCATTTTGATTTAAAAATGAGAAATTTCCAATTTTATGACCATACCCTTTTCTTAATAAAGAAGTATCCACCATTTCTGCTTTGACATCTATTGGATTATAAATAGGAAGTTCTTTTACCGGTTTTTTTAAATTGTAGGAATAAGCTATCATAATAGCAACTAATGTTATTAATGTAACGGCAAAAACTCTTTTCATAATTGAAAATTAAAATCTAAATGTTATACCTCCCATAATTTGTATTCCTTGTACAGGTGTATTGTACCATCTTTTGTAGCGTTGTGCAACTAAGTTGTTTCCTTGTAAGAATGCAGAAATTCGTTTGTTATATCTATATTCTAAACTTAAGTTAATATCAGAAATTAAACCTAAATTTTTTGCGATTTGGTTGTTTTCTACTTTCACATCTTTTTCCATAGAATATATGAGAGCTTTTCTACCACCTTCAAAATTCAAATCAAGATTTACAATGAATTTATCGTACAGATTATAATGTGCTTTTGCAATTGCTTGAAATTGAGGTAGATTCCATGCGTAAGCATTTTCTGAACACAAATAAGAATTATATCTTGCTATGGCATCAATTTTTAATTTTTCAACTAATTGATATGAAAGCGCTCCTTCAAATGTCGTTATCGAAACATTGTCGTAAATAACATTAAATTTATTGCGCATAGAATAAATAGTATCTGTTACAAAAAGTAATTTATTTTTCACATTTGCAAAACTTGCATTTACATTAAAGCTGATTCTTTTTGAAATTGTCCCTTTAATACCTAAATACGCCTCAATTGCATTGTTTTCATTTTTCATCGAAATATTCGTTAAAACAAATTCGTTTGATTGAGAAATTCCTTTGAATGTATTTTGTTTCAATCCTCCTTTTAAACCAGCATATGGAATGAACATGTCGTTAAGTAAAGAATATTTTAACTCAGCAATCGGATAAATATAAAATGTTGATTTATTCGCTACATCTATGGTTAAATCTATACCAATTTTTGCTTTGAAACGATTTTCTTTCATGAAAGTAGAAATCGAAGGTTTTAAGCTGATGACCGTATTGTTTGTGACGATGCCTGTATCTAAAAGGGTTAAACTAGAATCAGCAATACCATATTTGTATCCATTGTATTTTACACTTAAATCAGCAGCAAAAACTTCTTTTCCAGATTTATAGAACGCAGAGCTATTGAATGCAAAATAATTTTCTGATGTTCTCCATTTTGCTAAACTATCAATAATTGGTTTTTTCGTTTGGAAATTATTATAAGTTAGACCAAGTGTGTAATTTAATTTTGCGCTATCTTTTTTATGTGAACTGTACGAAAAATCTCCGCCTAAATCACTGAATCTTTGAGCAATGCTATCTCTTTTTATAGAATCATTTTGAATTCCATAATAATTAAATCCTTTGTTTGCATAATGTATATCTCCTTTTAACGTGTAATTTTTTTCATTGATTGCCCCAATTAAATTTGCATTCGTTCTATCGAATTGAGAAGGTGCATAATTTTTCATAGTTCCAAGTGAACTTAAATGTTTTACATGAACACCATACATGAATTTTCTTGAACGTGTTCCATTAAAATAAATTTCTCCAAGTGGCATGATAGAACTTCCAATTCCAATTTTAGCATAAGAATGATACAATTGATTTAATTTGTCTACAGTTTTGATAGAAGCGGGTTTAATTGTATCTAAGCTAATTTTTGTTGGATGTTGAATCGTTAAAAGCGGATATTCTAATACAGGAGTAGTTGCTATTGAATCAATAATTTTAGGATTTTCACTAATTCTATAGGCAGGTTCCACCGATCTTGGACTGCTAACGTCAATAGTGACAGTACTATTTTCTTGGCTATAAACAGTTAAGCCAATCAAAATGAATATTATATATAGTATAGACTTTTTCATTCTTATTTTCCTTCTTCGTTAACTTCAATTACTGTATTTACAGGAGATTCAATCGTTTTTGGCTTGTTTTTCAACTGCATAATTTCTTCCCATACTTCTGCTGCTTCCGATAAAATACCATCTTGTTGATCTGGGTAATGATCTTTTACGGATTTTAATGTTTGTTCCGCTTGAAATAAATCATTTTTAATCATGAGGGTTTTTGCTTGAAGTATTAAACCTTTTGCTACCCAATAGTTATAAGTAGGTTTCATTTTAAGTAAAGATCTCACTTCATTTTCTGATTTATCTAACTCTTTTTGTTTGAAATACAATTCAGCTAAAGTGAATCTTGCTTCAGCTGCTCTTTCTGTAGTTTGATTTTTAAAAATCCATTCCAAAGATGGTTTTGCAAGTTCGAATTGTTCTGCATAATAATTCGACATCCCATTGGCATATTCTGCTTCAAGACGAATTGTGTTATTTAATTGATTGCTTTCTAATACTGATTTAGCATACGCTGCAGCTTTTACCCATTCTTCAATTAAAAAATAACTTCTCATTAAACCTAAACGCGAATTAAAAACGATTGAAGGAGTAGAACTAATACTTTCTAATCGAGAATAATAAGGAATGGCTTCTTTGTATTTACCAGTATTAAATAGTTGTTTTGAAACTCGAATAGCTGCAAGTTCTGTAAAACCATTTGTTGGTTCTTCTAGCGTTTTAGCATATATTTCAATTGCTTTTTCGATGTTTTTAAGTTTGTAATAGCAATCAGCTTGGTGGTTTTTCACTTCATTTGCATAAATTCCATTTGGATATTTACTTAAATAACGATCAAATTCTGTAATTGCCTCATTTGTTTTTGTAGAATCATTGTAAGCTTGCATTGCAGGTAAGTAATACAAATCTCTTTCTTGTTGATCTTTTGTTACTCCTGCACAAGAATATTGATTACCAATAGCTTCTGCTTGATCGAATTTTTTAATAACCGTATAGATTTCGATTAATCCTTTAGCACCCTTTTCACAATATTCTCTGTCAGCACCGTATTCATCTAAAATTTCTTTGTATGCTTTTTCTGATTTTGAAAAATCATGCTTTTTGAAATAGATATCTGCAATTTCTACTTTAGCATTTTTAACTAACATCGAAGTTGGGTAATCAGTTACAATTTGTTGGAAATAGCGTAAGGCTAAATCATTTTTTTCTAAAAACTTATAGGTAATTGCTAATTCATTGATAGAAGTTAAGATATATTTAGATTCAGTATAATTATTTATAATATCTTGTAAACAAGCTATTTTAGCATCTGATTTACCTTTGATATACGTGTAAGTTTTTGCTAAATAATATAAGGCTTGGTCTTCGTATCCCGCTTTTAAATCGATTGCTCCCTGGTAAAATTTTGCAGCATTTTCATTTTCACGCAAAATATAATATCCATCAGCCGCTCTCATATATGCATCAGCTAGTTTGTGTTTATTTTTTGAGTTAGAAGCATTAATTGTTTGTGTATAAATTCTGAAATTTTCAACACCTAATGAGGTATCTGCTTTTGCGTAATAAGCATAACCAATATTGTAGTAAGCATCCGCCTTCATGTTTACACTTGCAACACCTGAAGAATTTAAAAATCCTCTATATCCTTGTATTGCTTTGTCATAACTTTTTTGTTGAAAGAAGGCATCACCAATCCAAAATTTAGCATTTGCTGAAATAGCAGGATCTATCGGATATTTATCAACTAATTCAAAAGTTTCTATAGCATCTTTGTATTTTGCATTTTGGTATAATTCAACGGCATAATTGAATGCAACAATTTGATATGCTGTTTTTAATCGCACATCTTTGTTTTCTAATTTATTCAATGACTGAAGCGCTTTACCGTATTTATTTGTAGTAGTGTATACGTTTACAAGGTATTGGTAGATATCATTATTACGTTCAGAATTAGGGTATTTATTTAAGTATAATTGCAACGCTTCAACGGCTTCATCATAAGGATTGATATCTAACTTATAAGATAAAACGGCATAATTATATAAGGCGTCTTTTTGAACTTTAGGGTTGATTGAAATTAAGGAAGCTTCATTGAACGCTGCTCTTGCAGGAGCTAATTTTTCAAGTTTAAGGTAACATTCACCTATGTGGTAGTAGGCAATTTGTCCTAAACTATCTCTTTCTTCATTTACCTTATCAAATAATTTTATTGCAGCATTGTAGTTTTTACTTTTGAAATACGCATAGCCTAATTGATAATCATCGTCGCGTGTTGTTTTTGAATGCTCATTGTACTTTTCTAAAAAGTTTACTGCTTCATCGTATTTACCGATTTTGTAAAAAGCATCACCAATTATATGGTTTACATCATTTAAGTTAACAACATTGTTTGTGTCTAAAACGTTTGGAGCAAACTCTGTAACTTCCTTATATTTTCCCTGTAGGTGATAAATTTGAGTAATATAATAAGGGCAAACTTTTCCAAATCGTTCATCATTTTGTAATTTCAAGAAACCATCTAATGCAGTTTGGTATGATTTATCTTGATAAGCAATATGGGAGTAGTAGTACAAAGCTGGACTTGAATATTGCGAGCTATCATCTTTTATTTCGTAAAAAGCATTTCTTGCTTCAGGAAACTTTTTTTCTTGAAAATTAGAATAACCTACTTTGAAATAAAATTCATTTTTAGCATCAGCTTCAACATCAGATACTTTCAATTTATTGAACCAAAGTAAAGCTGTTGGATATTCCTTTTTTTGATAATAATATTTACCCAAACGAAAGTAAATAGCTGCGTGATAAATACTTTCAGGATATTGTTTATTGAATTCTTCTAATAATATAACAGCATCATTATGAAATAATTCCAATGCTGATAAACCTTCATAGTACAGCGCTTTGATATAAAAAGGATCATTTTTTTTATCAAATTGAGTGATAAATGTTCGGAATTCTATTCGTGCAGCACCAAATTGTTCTTTGTTGAATAATTCTTCTGCCCTGTAATATGTGGCATATGCTGAATTATATTTTTCAGAAGTCTGAGCAAACAATTGTGAGAAACAACTGATAAAGAGTATTAGTAAAAATTTGTTCATATTCAATTAAAATCTATCTAAAGCGAATGTTTATCTCTAAAATTTTGTCGAATTAAATCAACGGCAAACAAAACTGTTTTAACTAAGTAAAATTAAGCGACAAGGCTATGCTGGTGATATTTACATTTAAAAGTTTTAAACGTGATTCTGTTAAGATAATTTCCTATTTTCATTTCATCTCTTCGGCAGTTTTTAGCACCTTTACAATAAATACAAAAGAAGTGGAACACGTAATTCAAATAAAAAACGCTAAAATTTACCAAAAGAACGCGCTTGTAATAGATGAACTTAATTTTGAATTAGGAGCGAATGAATTCATTTACCTTATCGGTAAAACGGGAAGTGGTAAGAGTAGTTTATTAAAAACTATTTATGGCGAGGTAACTTTAAGAGATGGCGAAGGAACTGTTTGTGGTTTTGATATTCGAAATTTAAAAAAGAAAGAAGTTCCTTTATTAAGAAGAAAATTAGGTGTAGTGTTTCAAGATTTCCAATTATTGACGGATCGTTCTGTGCTTCAAAATTTATTTTTTGTCATGGGTGCAACGGGATGGAAAGACAAAAAGTTAATGGAAGCTCGTTCGAGAGATATTTTGCAATTGGTTGGATTAGAGCATAAAATAAACGTGATGCCGCATGCTCTTTCAGGAGGAGAACAACAACGTGTATCTATTGCGCGCGCTTTGATAAATAAGCCTCAGTTAATTTTAGCAGATGAGCCTACTGGAAATTTAGATCCAGAAACATCTGAAGAAATTATGCGTTTGTTATTGGCTGTTGCAAAAGAAGAAAAATCGGCAGTATTAATGGCTACACATGACATGACTATGGTGGAGAAATATCCAGGTAGAGTTGCACGAGTTGAAAATGGTAAAATAAAAGAAGTAAATACCTTGAATCGTTTTAATCCTTTTGAACAATTTAATTTGTTAGGGGAGTAAGCTATTTTATATTGAAAATTATTTAGGCTATCTTTTGGTAGCCTTTTTTACTTTTCAGCACTTTCTTCCTCGTTATTATTATTTAATTGTTCTTTTTGATTTAATTTTTGATAAAGTTCTTTAAGTCGTAATTTATTTTTCTCTTTCTGAAGTTGTTTCTTATTCTTTTTTTGATCCATTAATTTTGAATGCAACTTTTTATTGACGGTGTTTTTTTGTTTTGTCATTTGAACATATATCAAGATGTAACAAAATTAATTTTTTTTCAAAATGAAATAATTTATTTAAAATTAAAAGAATAGAATTATTTTTTGGATTCAATCATTCAATCATTCAATCATTATTGGTAAAGTAGATTCAGTATTATCTTCTTGTTTTATAACTAATAAATATTTACCTCTTATTACTTCTGAATAATCAATCATAACTGTGTTTTCGTATATCTGATTGTCTTTTATAACTCTTCCTGTCATATCTATTAATAAGATACGATTTACCTTTTCAAGATTGGATATATTTATAATTCCAGAAGTTGGGTTTGGATAAATATTTAATGTATATACATCAGATAAAAGTAATTTTGAAGGTGAGATCACTTTTATGTTTTTTGTTGCTGTAGATATTTTTCCAGCACAAACACCTGAACCAGTGATGACATATTTCAGTGTGCTGCCGACACCTAAATTTTCTGATATACCAGTAACTAAACCTTGAGAATTGGTTGTTATATAACTATCAAGCACAGACCAAACTCCTCCAGTTACAGAGGCTTTGTAAGTATATTGCTGCTTAATATTCAAAGTATCTAATCCCGTAATTGTTACATTTGGTAATGCCACAACACTTATCGTTTTTGTTGTGCTATTATAGCAATTATTTGCCTTAGTTGTATAGGTAATTATTGCTGAATTACTTACCGTATTATTTGAGGATATGACTCCATTTTGATTAATATTAAATATCGGTGTGTTTGAGATACTCCAAACTCCACCTTTAACTGTTGATGTTACATTAGTACTTGACGACCCACAAAATGATGAAGCAACGGAAAGTGTACCTACAGAAGGAAGTGGTTTTACATAGATGTTTTTAGTAACTGTATTTGCGCAACCATTAAGGGTTAATGCATATTTAACTCCACTAGCTCCTTGAGTTTTAGCTAAAACATTACCATTTGTAATTGAAATATTAGAATTGATAGTTGTCCAAGTTCCGTTAGGTAAAGTACTAGTATACAATGCTTTTGAATTTAGGCAAAGTGAATCTTGACCTAAAATAATAGGTAAAGGAATAGCTTTAATTTTAATCTTTTTGGATGCTTTTCCGACACATCCATTTGTTCCTTTTTTAGAATATACCAATGTTGTTATTCCTGCATTTAAACCTTTTAATATGCCTGTTAAAGATGTTGAACTATAATTATCTAATGTTGTCCATATACCATTTGTAACTGTGTTTGAGTATTGGCTTAATGCATTTACACATAATGAATCAACACCTTTAATGATTGGAATTACAGGTGTAGCCTTTACATTTATCCACTTGTTTACAGTATCATGATAACATACATTACCATAATTAAATGTTAACAGCGCTTTACCCGCTGTTAACCCCTGAACTTTTCCATCATTGAAAACATTTATATTTGTATTGTAAGTCGACCAATTTCCATTAAAAATCTTATCTACAGAATAAGTTTTAGTTTCTAATTGGCACATAGTAGAGTCACCAAAGATTATTTTTGGTTTTAAGGGAGCGCCAACAATATTGATTGTTTTTGAATATTCTGTTTTTGAACAACTAGTGTTATCTGGCAAAGTATAGGTGATTATAACACTTCCTATTTTATTTGTATAAACTACACCATCTTTTGTTACATCTGCAACACTAATATCTGATGAACTCCAAGTTCCACCTTTAATTAGGTGATCTAAATTAGATGTCGTACCAAGACAAATTTCAGAATTTCCTATAATACCATCTGAACAGGTTGCTGGTTTTATGCCGAACAAAGCACCTTCTTTTGTTGAAAAATTATATTTCGAATCTGGACTTAAGTTATTTACATAAAAATACCCATTTCCATATCCTCCCCACCCCCAATTGAAATGAATTAAATTATTTAAATCATAACCATCTGCAACAAAACAATGTCCACCTGTTAAATCACTTGTGTATCCATCATAAATTATTGGACGCAATGAATCTAATTCTCCTTTTATAAGATTTATCCATTCCGCATCAGTGTAAGAATCTTTTAATTTAAATGAAATAAAAGGTGA
The DNA here is from genome assembly GCA_943326975.2 of Actinomyces viscosus. Classification (GTDB taxonomy): domain Bacteria; phylum Bacteroidota; class Bacteroidia; order Flavobacteriales_D; family Crocinitomicaceae; genus CAIUKX01. Next base: position 10,749 of record CALPVI020000025.1, read on the forward strand.
GTAGCCAAAATTATTTATCAATGCAGACTCGGCTGTAGGAGAATTTCTTCCTTCTACCCAAGCCCCGCTACCAATTGAACTGTATTGCATACTTGAAGCATAACCACAATCTTTCATCAAGAGGGCAATTGAAGGATTAACAGAATTAATACTTGTAGGCATATTTGCCCAATCATAAATAGATTTACTAAAGTCAGTCGTTAAGGTTCCGAATCCAGATAAAGTATATTGATTTTTCCCCATGCCTTTAGATGGGTAATTCCAATATTTTAATGTTTGAGCCATTGCTGTAGCTACACAACCAGTAACAGATAAATTTTTTGTTTTTGGGTCAATTGGACATAAATAATTGTAAAAAGGTGTTTGGTCCCATGTTGTTTTAAGTAAAGGATTTACTTGTTGAGCACTACCTCTTTTTAATGAATTTACGCCTGATTTTAACTCATCCCATTTTGGGTGTATAGGTGCATTATCGTTAGTAATAATTTTAGCTATTTGATAATTATATTTATTTAACCATGATAATACATGTTTAGGAACATTCATCATATTAAAATCACTTTCGGATGAATATCCTAAAATTGGAATAATTCTATCGTCTGCTGATATGATAATAAAGCCATTCGCATTACTAAAATTAAAGATATAAAATAAATTGGGGTTACTATCTTGGTTTAATTGAAAATCATCAATTGAAGTATGTGTAGAAGTATGATGTAATTCTAATGTTATCTTTCCTCTTTTTGTTGTTTTAATGTTGTTTTCAATATATTTTGACGCTATTGAACTTGCTGTATTTACATCTATAGGATTAGAATAAACCGCAAAACTCAAAAATAAAATTGATAAAACGAAAAAGATGATTTTCATAAATAGAGATTAAAATATTTACAAATGTAGTTGGTTTAAAATTAGCTAACAAATAATTATTCTAATCACGTGAGATGTATAATTTTAAAAGGCTCATATTAGCTTACTGTGTATATGAATAGATGTATATTTTAATTTTTAGAAATCTTTAAATTTGCAAGCTATTTGTAAGTTTTACTACTATTTTACACCTTTTTCATTTAATAATAGTAAATCACAAAAACCTCCAAAAACCAAAAAAGACCTACATTTCTGTAAGTCTTTTTGCTCCCTCTCCTGGGCTCGAACCAGCCCCGATAGCTATCGGGGCTCTGATAAACAGGAATATTTTTGAATTAATTTCATCGCTATTTCAGGATATTTAGCAAGGTTTCTAATGTATGTTTTGCTTTTCATATTTTTGATATGTTTTTCAATTGCTAAACCTTGTTTTTTTGAAGAACATTCAATAGTGAAAAA
>CALPVI020000026.1 GCA_943326975.2 Actinomyces viscosus
AGATACTCACCTTCAGGATGAAATGCATTTATTGGATGATCAGCTGGTTGATGTAGTTGTTCTAATATTCGGACATTACGACCCGCTTCAATCGCAGCTGCTATAATTGTATTTGTAAATAAAAATTTATCAACGACTTGCGAACAAGAGAAAGTGAAAATGATACCACCTGGTTTGATTTGTCTTATTGCATGAGCATTTAATCTTTTGTACCCTTGGATTGCTTTATGGCGTTTGTCTCTATGCTTTGCAAATGCAGGTGGATCAAGTACGATAATGTCATAATCCTCAGGAAGTTCTTTCATGTATTCCATTGCATCAGCAACGATAGATTTGTGCTTGTCTCCAAAATTGTTTAATTCAACATTTTCTTCTGTAAGTAGGATTGCTTTTTTTGAGCTATCTAAGGAGTGAACTAATTCAGCACCTTCTTTTAATGCTAATAAACTGAAGCCTCCAGAGTAACAAAAAGTGTTCAATATTTTCTTGTCTTTTGCATATTTCCCAAGTAAAAATCTATTTTCACGTTGATCAATGAAGAATCCTGTTTTCTGACCTGTTACCCAGTCAATGTTTAATTTAACGCCACTTTCCAAAGCAATATGTGGAGTAGTGCATGTTCCAAAAATGTAAGCATCTTTTCCTTCAGCACGTGATGGCAATGTATCTGATGATTTAGAATAAATAGCTGTTAATTCACTTCCTAAACTAAATTTTAAAGCTTCTGCGATTAATTCTACAGAATTGTACATTCCAATACTATGACATTGAATTACGGCAACACCGTTATAATAATCTACAATTAAACCAGGTAATGAATCTCCTTCACCATGAATTAATCTCACAATATTTGAATTTTCGTTGATAAGATTCAGTTTCTTTCTTAATTCTACAGCATTGGAAATACGTACATTATAGAAATTTTGATCTAATTCAACGGGTTCAAAAGTTAAAATCCTAACAGAAATTGTAGCATGTTGATAATGTCCTCTAGCTAAAAAACGATCTTTGTGATCGCACACTGTTACAACATCACCGTCTTTTAAGTGTTCAGTTTCACTTATTATAGCTCCCGAAAATACCCATGGATGTCTTCTTTCGATTGAATTGATTTTGTTTTTATGTATGCGAACGATGTTCATATTTTATCGGTATTAATTTTTGACAAAAATAGTTTTTTTTGTTTGATAAAGATTAGTGATTAAATAGCATTGATGAAACAGTTTTGAAATACGCTGAATTTAATTGTTTGTGTTCCGTTTTTACTTCATTTTTCATGAAATATTTGTCATGAAAAAAATACATCTAACCATTTGATTTACTGATGTTAAGTCGAATGCTTATTAAATTAAGAGATAATATTTTTAAAATATCCTTTTCATTTAGTTAAAATTCTATAAATTTGCCTATTCATCATGGTTGAATAAATAAATTACTAGACATGTCAACAGCGAATGATTATTTACCAATACTTATCCAGGCCGGTGTGGCATTAGGATTTGTTGTTTTAGTTTTGGTTGCGACTCACGTTTTAGGACCAAAATTAAATTCTAAAAAGAAAGATGCTAACTTCGAATGTGGTATCGAATCAGATGGAGACGCTCGTTTTCCTGTTTCAGTTCGTTACTTTTTAACAGCGATTTTATTCGTTTTATTCGATGTCGAGGTTATTTTCTTTTACCCTTATGCAGTGAATTTCAAAGATTTACAATTAGAAGGACTTCTAGCTGTAATCATGTTTGTTGCATTTTTCTTAATTGGATTTTTCTACGTACTTAAAAAAGGAGCACTCGAATGGGAAAAGTAACCTTTGATGCAAATGTAGAGACGATTGACGGACAAGGTTTCCAGTTAACACGTCTTGATAAAGTAATTGGTGCCGCACGATCTAATTCGTTGTGGCCTTTGCCTTTTGCAACCTCTTGTTGTGGAATTGAGTACATGGCTACAATGGGGAGTAATTACGATTTAGCTCGATTTGGAATGGAACGAATGTCGTTTTCTCCAAGGCAAGCAGATTTGTTAATTGTTGCAGGTACAATTTCTAAAAAATTAGCACCAATTTTGAAGCAAGTTTATGAGCAAATGGCTGAGCCTAAATGGGTTCTTTCGGTAGGTGCTTGCGCTTCAAGTGGTGGGATTTTTGATACGTATAGCGTTTTACAAGGAATTGATAGAGTAATTCCAGTAGACGTTTATGTACCTGGATGTCCTCCAAGACCAGAGCAAATCATAGAAGGAATAATGAATATTCATGAAATGGTTAAAAATGAGTCATTGAGAAGAAGAAATTCTGAGGAATATCGTAAAATGCTACAAACTTATAATATTGAATCAGATGAGCAAAAGTAATTTAACGAATGAAAGTGTATTTTCGAAGTTAAAAAACAAGTTCGGAGATAGTATTGGAGAAAATCAAGAGTCTTTTGGTTTACTTACGTTTGAAGTATCTAATAATGCTATTCATTCTGTGATTGAATACATCAAAAATGATGCTGAATTACAAATTAATTATTTGACAAATATTGGCGCAGTTCATTATCCTGAAAATGAGGGTAGGGAATTAGCTGTAGTTTATCATATACACAGTTTGGTAAATAATTTCAGAGTTAGATTAAAGGTTTATTTATCAATTGAAAATCCTGAAATAGAATCGATTACAGATTTATATGCAGCGGCAAATTGGATTGAAAGAGAAACTTTTGATTTTTATGGAGTTAACTTCAAAGGTCATCCTGAATTAGTTCGAATTTTGAACGAAGATACAATGGATTATTTTCCTCTTCGCAAAGAATATCAATTGGAAGATGGTACAAGAGAAGATAAAGATGATCGCTTTTTCGGAAGATAATTTTAAAAGACTATTGAGATGAGTGAAATTACAAAAAAAGACGAATTCGAAACTGCAGGTTATTTATCTTCTGAAACGATTGATGGAGATATTGCAACGCTAAATTTAGGTCCTACGCACCCTGCAACTCATGGTATTTTTCAAAATATCTTGAAAGTTGATGGTGAAAAGATATTAGAAGCAAAACAAACGGTAGGTTATATTCATAGAGCTTTCGAAAAGATTGCGGAGAGAAGACCATACAATCAAATTACAACATTAACAGATCGATTAAATTATTGTTCTTCACCAATTAATAATATTGGTTATCAAATGACAATTGAAAAGTTGATTCAATGTCAAGTTCCAAAAAAAGTAGATTACATGCGTGTAATTTTAATGGAATTGGCAAGAATAGCTGATCATTTGGTTTGTAATTCTGTAATTGGTGTTGATACAGGAGCTTTAACAGGTTTTACTTACATGTTTCAGCAACGTGAGAAAATCTATGATATGTATGAAGAAGTTTGTGGTGCTCGTTTGACAACAAACTTGGGAAGAATAGGTGGTTTCGATAGAGATTTTTCTCCTGCATTTCATGAAAAATTAAAAGCATTTTTAGTAGAATTCCCTCCATTATTTGAAGAATTCGACAGTTTATTGACAAGAAATAGAATCTTCATGGACAGAACTATTAATTCAGGTCCTATATCTGCTCAAAGAGCGTTAGATTATTCTTTCTCTGGACCGAATTTGAGAGCTGCAGGTGTTGATTATGATGTTCGTGTTATGAACCCATATTCATCTTATGAAGATTTTGACTTCATCATTCCTGTTGGTTCAAATGGAGATACATACGATCGTTTCCAAGTTCGTCAAGAAGAAATTCGTCAAAGTTTGTCAATAATAAAACAAGCTTATGATAAAATGCCTGAAGGACCTACACATGCTGATGTTCCTGAATTTTTCTTACCTCCAAAACAAGAGGTGTACGAAAACATGGAAGCTTTGATTTATCACTTTAAAATTGTAATGGGTGAAACACCTGTTCCAGTTGGAGAAGTTTACCACAGTGTGGAAGGTGGAAATGGAGAGTTAGGATTTTATTTAATTAGTGATGGAGGTCGTTCACCTTACCGTTTACAATTCCGTCGCCCATGTTTTATTTACTATCAAGCATATCCTGAAATGATTAAAGGTCAAACTATTAGTGATGCTGTATTGACATTGAGTAGTATGAACGTTATCGCAGGAGAATTGGACGCATAATTATGATTAGTACACACGAATTACAAGGGAATAAGCCACCTTTCAGCGAGGAGCGTTTGAAAGAAGTGCAAACAATAATTAGTAAGTTTCCTGAAGGGAGACATAAAAGTGCAGTAATCCGTATTTTGCATATGGCAGAAGAGGATTTTGGTGGATGGTTAAGTCCAGAAACAATGGATTATGTTGCAGGATTATTGAATATTCAGCCGATTGAAGTATATGAAGTGGCTACTTTTTATACGATGTTCAATTTAGAACCAACTGGTAAATTTGTTTTTGAGGTTTGTAGAACGGGACCATGTATGTTGGTTGGAAGTGATCAAATCATTGAATACATTAAAAATAAAATTGGTATTTCTAAAGTTGGTGAAACAAGTGCGGATGGTATTTTTACATTAAAAACCGCAGAATGTTTAGGTGCTTGTGGATATGCTCCAATGTTACAATGTGGTAAAGTTTACCATGAACATTTGACGTTTGAAAAAGTAGACCAATTGATCGAAGAATATCGTGCGAAATATGCACAATTAATAAATCAGAACTAATGGGAAGAAAATTACTATTAGAACATGTTGATGTACCAGGTATTGAAACATTCGAAGTATACCGTAAGCAAGGTGGATATCGATCTGTTGAGAAGGCGTTAAAATCAATGTCACCTGAGCAAGTTGTTGAAGAAGTTCAAAAGGCAGGTTTAAAAGGTCGAGGAGGAGCAGGTTTCCCAACAGGGATGAAATGGTCTTTTTTAGCTAAGCCAGATGGTGTTCCGAGATATTTAGTTTGCAATGCTGACGAAAGTGAGCCAGGTACTTTCAAAGATAGATACTTGATGGAAAAAATTCCTCACTTGTTGGTGGAAGGAATGATTACTTCTAGTTATGCATTAGGAGCAAATACTTCACATATCTACATTCGTGGAGAATACATGTTTGTTTTAGATATTTTAGAGAAAGCGATCGCTGAAGCATATTCAAATGGATTCTTAGGAAAAAATATTTTAGGTTCTGGTTACGATTTAGATTTGTATGTTTCTCCAGGAGGAGGTGCTTATATTTGTGGTGAAGAAACTGCCTTATTAGAATCCTTAGAGGGTAAAAGAGGAAATCCAAGAATGAAACCACCTTTTCCAGCGGTTAAAGGATTGTTTGGTTGCCCTACTGTAGTTAATAATGTTGAAAGTATAGCAGCTGTTGTACCAATTGTTAATTTAGGTTCTGAGGAGTATGCTAAAATTGGTACAGAAAAAAGTACTGGAACTAAATTAATTTCTGCTAGTGGAAACTTGGTTAGACCGGGTGTTTACGAAATTGAATTAGGTTTATCTGTTGAAGAATTTATCTACGGTGATGATTGGTGTAGAGGAATTGCGAATGGAAAAAAAATTAAAGCGTGTATCCCAGGAGGTTCTTCAGTTCCAATTTTACCACATAATTTAATAACAAAAACGGCAACTGGAGAAACTCGTTATATGAGTTACGAAAGTTTATCAGATGGTGGATTTGCTACAGGGTCAATGTTGGGTTCTGGTGGTTTTATAATATTTGATGAAGATCAATGTATCGTTAGAAACACCTGGAATTTTGCGAGATTTTATGCGCATGAATCATGTGGCCAATGTTCACCTTGTAGAGAGGGAACGGGATGGATGGAAAAAGTTCTTTACCGTTTAGAACATGGTCAAGGTAATATGCGAGATATCGAATTGCTTGAAGAAATAAACAAGAAAATTGAAGGTAATACGATTTGTCCTTTAGGTGATGCTGCTGCATGGCCTGTTGCTGCTGCAATTCGTCATTTCCGTGATGAATTTGAATGGCATGTAACAAATCCACAAGAAGCGCAGACGCGTAATTATGGATTGAAAAAAGTTACTGAAACGTTATAATAAAATAATTAGCTATGGTCAAAGTAACCATTGATGATGTTGTAATAGAAGTAGAACCAGGAACAACAATCCTGAACGCTGCGAGACAAGTAGGGGGAGAGATAGTTCCACCTGCTATGTGTTATTACAGTAAGTTAGAAGGTAGCGGTGGTAAATGCCGTACTTGTTTGGTAGAGGTTGCAGCGGGTTCTGAAAAAGATCCTCGCCCAATGCCTAAATTAGTAGCATCTTGTTCTACGCCAGTAATGGACGGAATGATTGTGAAAAATAAAACAAGTGAAAGAGTTCACCAAAATCGTGGTGCTGTAACTGAATTCTTGTTAATTAATCACCCCTTAGATTGTCCAGTTTGTGATCAAGCAGGTGAGTGTAAATTACAAGATTTAGCTTTCCAACACGGAACTGCAAAAACGCGATATGAAGAACCAAGAAGAAAACATGAAAATGTTGATATTGGTAATACCATAAAATTAAATCAAGATAGATGTATTTTATGCTATCGATGTGTTTATGTTGGTAATCAGTTGTGCGAAAGTAGAAATCATGGTGTTTTACATCGTGGTGAGCATGCTGAAATCAGTACTTATATAGAAAATGCAATTGAGAATGACTTCTCAGGAAACATGATTGATGTTTGTCCTGTTGGAGCTTTAACAGATAAGACATTTCGTTTTAAGAGTCGTGTTTGGTTCTTAAAACCAATGAATGCTTCTTGTGAATGTACAAAATGTTCAGGAAAAGCAGTTGTTTGGATGTTTGGTAATCAAATTTACAGAGTAACAGTTCGTAAAGATGATTATGATGAAGTTCAAATGATTGATGGAAAACCAGCTTGGATTTGTAACGAATGTCGTTATGATAAAAAAGATGTTTCTAAATGGACGATTGAAGAGCCATTGAAATTGAAAAGAACATCAGTTATTTCTCAAGGACATTATGATAAGCCAAATCCATTGAATGATTCAACTAAAAACTTGAAATAATGGAGACAGGATTATTTATTGAAAAAATTATACTGATTGTAGCATTATTTTCTATAACAATGTTGATCGCAATGTATTCAACACTGTTTGAACGAAAAGTTGCTGCTTGGTTTCAAGATCGTATTGGACCAGATAGAGCGGGACCTTTTGGAATATTACAACCCTTAGCAGATGGTGGTAAAATGTTTTTTAAAGAAGATTTTATTCCATTGAATTCTGATAAATGGTTATTTATATTAGGACCTGGTATTGCTATGTTTACAGCATTAGTTACTGGAGCAGTTATTCCTTGGGGACCTGATTTTGATGCTTTTGGCAGAACAATTTCTTTACAAGTCGCAGATGTAAATATTGGTATATTATATATTATGGGATTTGTTTCAATTGGAGTTTATGGTATTATGATTGGTGGTTGGGCATCAAATAATAAATATTCTTTATTTGGAGCTATTCGTGCATCTTCTCAAATGATTTCTTATGAATTAGCAATGGGTGTTTCTGTTATTACAATCGTATTAATGGCAGGAAGTTTAAGCTTGAGAGATATTGTAGATGCACAGCATGGATTTAGTTGGTTCATTTGGAAACAACCTTTAGCTTTTATCATCTTTTTTGTATGTGCTTTAGCGGAATGTAATAGAGCACCGTTTGATTTAGCTGAATGTGAAAGCGAGTTAATTGGAGGTTATCATACTGAGTATGGTTCTATGAAATTAGGATTCTTCTTATTTGCTGAGTACATCAATATGTTTATTTCTTCAGCGGTAATTGCAGCCTTATTTTTAGGTGGTTATAACTTTCCTGGAATGGATGCATTATCAGGCACATCTTTAGCAGTTGTAGGTACATTGGTATTCTTCGCTAAAATTTTCACAGTTATATTTATTTTCATGTGGATTCGTTGGACGTTACCACGTTTTAGATATGATCAATTGATGCATTTAGGATGGAAAAAATTAATTCCATTAGCCTTGATTAATTTATTGGTTACAGCTGTAGTATTAGCATTTTATTATGGTTGGTTTTAATTTAATAGGAAATTCTAATTAGTGAATTATGCAGAGTTTATCAAATAGAAGTAAGTTAGTTTCGAACAAGAAACTTTCTTTTATGGAAAAGTTATACTTACCGGCTATTTTTTCTGGTATGATGATAACGTTCAAGCACTTATTTCGTAAAAATAATACATTGAAATACCCTGAGGAACGTAAAGCGTTTGCTCCGAATTATCGAGGTATGCATGTATTGAAAAGAGACGAAGAAGGAAGAGAAAACTGTACAGCATGTGGTTTATGTGCAGTTGCTTGTCCAGCTGAAGCCATTACAATGACTGCTGGTGAAAGAGAAAAAGGAGAAGAAGGACTTTTCAGAGAAGAGAAATATGCAGAGACATATGAAATTAATATGTTGAGATGTATATTTTGCGGATTATGTGAAGAAGCATGTCCGAAAGAAGCAATTTTCTTAACAGATAGAATTGTTCCTACTAATTTCGAAAGAGGAGAGTTTATTTATGGTAAAGATCGTTTAGTTGAAAAAGTAGATAGTAGAATCGACATTTCATCAAGACAATTTACAGGTAAAAGAAAAATATAATGGATATCGTTACTATAGCTTATATTTTAGGAGGCTTGACATTAGGCTCAGCTTTAATGGTCATTTTAAGTCCTCATCCAGTGAGAAGTGTATTGTATTTAATCGTTACATTTTTTATGATTTCGGCTAATTATATTTTATTGAATGCTCAGTTTGTTGCAATCGTTAATATAATAGTTTATGCTGGTGCAATTATGGTATTGTTCTTATTCGTATTAATGATGCTGAATTTGAGTAAGGAAGCGGAACCAAAAAGTTCAAATATTATGAAATTTGCTGCTGTAATTGCTGGTGGAAGTTTATTAACTGTTTTTGTTTCTGCTATTAAAAAAGCAATTTTAGTTCCAGGTGTTAAAAATGCAGCTAATGATTTAGGAGCAGTTAAGAATTTAGGTAGTGTTTTATTTCATGATTACATTTTGCCTTTCGAGATATCTTCAGTATTGTTTATTGCAGCAATGGTTGGAGCAGTATTATTAGCAAAACGTGAAAAACAAATAATTGATTAAGATGGTATTAGCAACTTTATTTGAATCCGGTTTATCAATGGAGTATTATTTAATACTTTCATCGATTTTATTTGTGATTGGTGTAGTAGGAGTATTGATCCGAAAAAATGCCATCATTTTATTAATGTGTATCGAATTAATGTTAAACGCAGTTAACTTATTGTTAGTAGCATTTTCAACTTATTTTGGAAAAGCAGACGCACAAATTTTTGTGTTTTTCATTATGGTTGTTGCAGCTGCTGAAGCTACAGTAGGTTTATCGATTTTAGTGTTGATATACAGAAATGCAAGATCAGTAGATATTAGTTTGTTTAATAAACTAAAAGGTTAATTTTTATGAAAATTGAACAAATTGTCCCTTTAATTATTTTGTTGCCTTTGATAGGTGGCTTAATAAATGGTGTTATCGGAAAGAAATTGCCAAAATCTATTGTTGGCCTTATAGCAAGTGCAGTAATGTTTGTTTCTTTTGCTTTAGCATTGAATGTTTTCTTTCAATTAAAAGAAGTAACAACAATCAATTTATTTACAGTTATTCATTTAGATTCTTTGACATTAAACGCAAGATTACTTGTAGATGATTTATCTATTTGGATGACATTAATCGTAACAGGAATTGGTTTCTTGATTCATATTTTCTCAATGGGATATATGAGTCACGATGAAGGCTATTATAAGTTCTTTACATATTTGAATTTATTCATCTTCGCGATGTTAATTCTTATTTTAGGAAGTAACTATTTCATGTTGTTCTTCGGTTGGGAAGGTGTAGGTATCTGTTCTTATTTATTAATTGGTTTTCATTATAGTGATGAAAACAAAGGTTTATTAAATGGAATAGCTGCTCGTAAAGCTTTCATCATGAATAGAATAGGTGATTTAGGTTTATTAATAGGACTTTTCTTATTATTAGCAACTTTTGGAACATTAGAATATACCGAGGTAGCAGCTAAATTAGCTACATTAACACCTTCTAATTGGATGTTATTTGGAATTACGATTTGTTTATTTATTGGTGCAACTGGTAAATCAGCACAGATTCCATTATTCACATGGTTGCCTGACGCGATGGCGGGACCAACTCCAGTTTCAGCATTGATCCACGCTGCTACGATGGTAACTGCAGGTATCTTTTTAGTAGTTCGTTCTAATTTCTTATTTGAATTAGCTCCTCAAACACAAGACATAATGTTATATGTAGGGTTAGCCACTTCATTGGCTGCTGCATTTATAGCAATGCGTCAAAACGATATTAAAAAGGTATTGGCTTACTCTACTGTTTCTCAATTAGGATTTATTTTTGTTGCTTTAGGAATGGGAGCTTATACAGCTGCAATATTTCACGTAACAACACATGCTTTCTTTAAAGCATTATTATTCTTAGGTTCTGGTAGCGTTATTCATGCAATGTCTGATGAGCAAGATATTCGTAAAATGGGTGGATTGAGAAAATTCATACCAATTACACATATTACTTTCTTAATTGGAACTTTAGCGATTTCAGGTTTCCCTTTATTATCAGGTTTCTTCTCAAAAGATGAGATTTTAGCACATGCCTTACATCATAATGCATTTATTTATGGAGCTTTAGCTTTTAGTGCATTGTTAACGGCTATTTACATGTTTCGATTATACTTTGTTGTTTTCTTCGGAGAATTTAGAGGTTCAGATCATGCAAAAAGTCATTTACATGAAAGCCCTTTGAATATGACTTTACCATTAATAGTTTTAGCGGTATTATCTATATTTGGAGGTCTATTAAATCTACCAGGCTCTCATTGGTTTTCACATTTCTTGAATCATAATGTAACTGGATTAGATAAAATTGTAGAGTTAAAAGAAGATTCAGGTTCATTAATAATTTTAATGGTTACTGCTTCTATTTTGACAATCGTTGCGTTAATTGGTGCTTATTCAATTTATGTGAAGAAAAATAGTTTACCTGTTTCAGATGATAAAGTGACAGGTTGGGCTAAATTATCTGCTAACAAATTGTATTTGGATGAAATTTACAATGCTTTATTTGTAAAACCAGTTGAATTATTATCAAAAGTATCTTATCAATTTATTGAAGTAGCTTTATTGAATAATATTGTTCTTGGTACGGCTAAATTAGTTGGGAAATCAGGTGATTTGGTTAAAAAGATTCAGACTGGACGTACTGAATGGTACATATTATGGATGGTTTTTGGAATCGTCGCTATGGTTGTTTATTATCTTTTAAATGTATAAGGCTTTGGAACTATTATTAATACCTAGTTTATTTGCTTTACTTACGTTGGTTGTTCCTCGTAATGTAATTCGTATTTATTCTCTTATTGGAGGATTAGCATCATTGGTTCTAACAGGATGGTTATTATGTAATTTCTATCAGTTTCATTCTGCTGCGGTTACTTTATTTTCATTAACACCAAATAATTTTGGTTTCACAGCTAAAATGGGATATGATGGAATTGGTTTATTTATGGTGATCTTAACAAATGTTATAACTTTTATTATTTTGTTAAGTAACTATAATAGAGAAGTTTCACAAAATAAATTATTTACTTCAATGTTGTTTCTGATGCAAGCTGCTCTTTTAGGAGTGTTTGTTTCTTTAGATGGCTTGTTGTTCTATATTTTCTGGGAAATTTCGTTAATACCAATTTTTATCATTGCATTATCATTTGGAGGAGCAGATAGAAAAAGAACGTTAACAAAATTCTTCATTTACACATTTGTTGGTTCTTTAGCAATGTTGGCATCATTAATTGCTATTAAAAGTTATACAACTTCATTTGCTATTGAAGACTTAATGAAT
>CALPVI020000027.1 GCA_943326975.2 Actinomyces viscosus
GTGGGATTGGTATGTCTGCTTTGGCAAGATATTTTAAATCACTCGGTTGGAAGGTTGGAGGATATGATAAAACCCCTACAGCTTTAACGACTGCCTTGATAGAAGAAGGTATTGATATTCATTTTGAAGATTTTGGAACTAATATCCAAGAAGAATACAGAGATAAACATACAACATTAGTCATATATACTCCTGCTATTCCTAAAAGTCATGGAGAACTTAATTATTTTATTGATAATCAATTTCCTTTATATAAGCGCTCTCAGGTTTTAGGTATTATTACTGCAAATTCAAAAGGTTTAGGAGTTGCGGGAACACATGGGAAAACAACTACAAGTACTCTACTTGCTCATATTCTAAATGAAACTGAAGATGGTTGTAATGCTTTTTTAGGGGGAATTTCAAGTAATTTCAATTCAAATTTAGTTACTTCATCAAAAAGTGATTTTACTGTTGTTGAAGCAGATGAATTTGATCGCTCATTTTTACAATTAACTCCTTTTGCGTCAATTATTACATCAACAGATGCAGATCATTTGGATATTTATGGTGATGCAACTGTTTTTTTGAAAGGATTTCAAGATTATGCAAACCTAATATCTAAAGATGGATTTTTAATTTTACGTAAAGGTCTAAATTTGAATTCTCAAGCACCTATTTTCACCTATGCAGTTGAAGATGATTCTGCTGATTTTGTTGCTAAGAATCTTCGATTTATTGAAGAGAAATTTTTATTTGATATTTCATTTCCAGAAGGAAATTGGACTGATATTGAATTTGGTTTACCTGGAATCCATAATGCTGAAAATGCATTGGCTTGTATCGCCTTATTGTTAAAATTAGGTTTTTCTGAACAAGAAATTAGAAAAGGATTAAAAACTTTTAAAGGAGTTAAAAGACGTTTTGAATACCATATTAAATCTAATGATTTAGTGTATGTTGATGATTATGCTCATCACCCTACTGAAATACAAGCATTAGTTTCATCTATTAGATTGCTTTATCCTTCGAAGAAGATAACAGGTGTTTTTCAACCTCATTTATTTTCAAGAACAAGAGATTTTATTGATGATTTTGCAAAAGAATTATCGAAATTAGATGAAATTATTTTAATGCCCATTTATCCAGCAAGAGAAGAACCAATTGAAGGTGTTTCGAGTCAAGTACTACTAGATAAAATTCAAAATAATAATAAAATTTTATTGACTCCTTTGGAAGTTTTAGAACGATTAAAAGACCTTAAAGAAGGGGTGGTTTTAACAATCGGTGCTGGAGATATCGATAAATTGATTCAACCTTTAAAATTTAATTTATCAAATACTAATTAAATTACACAAATGAAGAAATGGCTTAAAATAGCAGCTTGGTCAGCGTTTTTCTTGACGGTAATTATTTTACTGTTTAGGGTTCGTTCTGCGCAAGATAATTTTGTTATCGATAAGCCAAATATTATCATTCATGTGAATGGTGAAAATGCATTTTTGACAGAAGATGAACTCTACACACGTTTGAAACGAAAAGGGTTAATTTATGTTGGACAAAATTCAGCTCAATTAAATACCAATAAAATTGAATCTTACTTGCGCTCAATGACAGAAGTGAAAGATGCAAGAGTTTTTAAAAAAATTGGAGGTGTTTGGACGGTAGAAGTTGAGATTAGAAAACCGATTGCACGAATTTTTAACATGTATGGTGAAACTTTTTACTTAGATGACTTAGGGTACATTATGGCGCCATCAACACTTTATACCGCTCGTGTTGTGGTTGTTACGGGTTCGATACCTGATAAATTATCCTCTCCACCGGTCGAAAAAATAATTAACAATGCATCCTTGAAAAGTATTCGAAAAATTGATGATGTGTATCGAATTTCGCATTATGTTTGTAATGATCCCTTACTCCGATCTTTGATTGGACAAATACACCGTAAAGTTAACGGTGATTTTGTATTGATACCAGAGGTAGGAGGGCAAAGAATTATTTTCGGAACAGCGTATTCGGATCAAGAAGTTAGAGAGAAGTTTCGTAAATTAAAGATATTCTATATGGAAGCCATACCTTACGAAGGTTGGAATAAATATGAAGAGATCAGTTTAAAGTACGATAAACAAATAGTTTGTAAGAAAAAGAATTAATATGTCGAAGTTAGTTGTTGGATTAGATATTGGTACTACAAAAATTGCCTGTTTCGTTGGTAAGAAAAACGAGCATGGTAAAATAGAAATTTTATCTATGGGGACGAGTGAGTCTTTAGGTGTAACAAGAGGTGTAGTAACGAATATTGAAAGAACAGTTCAATCTATTCAAGCTGCTGTTCAAGAAGCGCAATCAAGAGTTGATGGCGACTTGTTGATAAGAGTTGTGAATGTTGGGATTGCTGGTCAGCATATTAAAAGTATACAACATAGAGGAATTCATACTAGGAATAATACTACAAATGAAATTTCTCAAAAAGATATTGATGCATTAATTGATGATATGCATAAGTTGGTAATGTTACCAGGTGAGCAAATTATTACTGTTTTACCTCAGGAGTATATTATCGATAATGAGCAAGGAATTAAAGATCCAATCGGCATGATGGGGGTTCGTTTAGAAGCGAATTTTCATATAATTATTGGTAATGTTGGGGCTTCTATGAATATTAACAAATGTGTTAGTAAAGCAGGTTTAGAAGTGAAAGACATTATACTTGAGCCAATTGCTTCAGCAGATGCAGTTTTATCTGATGAAGAAAAAGAAGCAGGTGTAGTATTAGTTGATATAGGTGGTGGTACTACAGATGTTGCTATTTTTCATGAAGGAATTATTCGTCATACGGCAGTTATACCTTTTGGTGGAAATATCATCACTGAGGACATCAAAGAAGGTTGTACAATAATGAAACGTCAGGCTGAGCAATTAAAAGTTAGATTTGGATCTGCTTTAGCAAGTGAAAGTCAAGAAAACGAAATAGTTTGTATACCTGGTTTAAGAGGTAGAGAACCGAAAGAAATTTCTATTAGAAACTTAGCGAGTATTATACAAGCAAGATTAGAAGAAATTATTGAATTGGTTTATTTCGAAATCAGAAATTCTGGTTATGAGAAAAAATTAATTGGAGGTATTGTTGTAACTGGTGGTGGTTCACAAATGAAACATATCACTCAGTTATTTGAATATATTACAGGAATGGACACGAGAGTTGGATATCCTACTGAGCATTTAGCAAGTAATAGTCCAATTGAAAACTTAACTAGTCCAATGTATTCTACAGGTATTGGCTTAGTATTGAAAGGATTTGAATCTTCAAATCATGATATTGCAACAACTTTAGGTGGTACAGAGACAAAAGTAAGAGGAACTGAAAAACCAAAAAGAGGTTCATTCTTTGATAAATTGATAAAAAGTACAACTGAATTATTTTCAGACGAGGATTAATAAAAAGATATAATAACAACAAAAAAGAATATAAAGAGTATGGAATTCGATTTACCAAAAGATACATCATCAATAATCAAAGTTATTGGTGTAGGAGGTGGAGGAAGCAATGCCGTTAATCACATGTATAACCAAGGTATTGTTGGAGTAGATTTTATTGTATGTAATACAGATAGACAAGCATTGGATATTTCTCCTGTTCCATTGAAAATACAATTAGGTGCTTCTTTAACTGAAGGACGTGGTGCTGGAGCAATTCCAGAAATTGGAAAAAATTCAGCAATTGAAAATATTGAAGAAATAAAATCATTTTTAAGCAAAGACACTAAAATGGTGTTTGTTACTGCTGGAATGGGTGGAGGTACTGGAACAGGTGCTGCTCCAGTTATTGCGCAGGTAGCAAAGGAAATGGGTATTTTAACAGTAGGTATTGTAACGGTTCCTTTTGGTTTTGAAGGACGTAAACGTCGTCAACAAGCGGAGGATGGTTTAGATGAAATGCGTAAAAATGTAGATACATTATTGGTTATCAATAATGAAAAATTACGTGAAATCAGCGGAAACTTGACTATCGGAAATGCATTTATGCAAGCGGATGATGTATTAACAATGGCAGCGAAAGGTATTGCTGAAGTTATATCTGTAACAGGTGCTATCAATGTCGATTTCAATGATGTTAATACAGTTATGAAAGATAGCGGTGTTGCAATTATGGGAAGTGCATATGCTGATGGTGATGATAGAGCAACAAAAGCTGTTAAACAAGCATTATCATCTCCTTTATTGAATGATAACGATATTAGTGGAGCTAAATATGTATTGTTAAATATTACATACGGAGCAAAAGAAGTTTTAATGGATGAGATTACTGAAATCACTGACTTTATTCAAGATCAAGCAGGTTCAACTGCAGATGTTATTTGGGGTCATGGTTTTGATGAGTCTTTAGGAGATAAATTATGTGTAACTATCATAGCTACTGGATTTAATGCAAGTTCAACTCCTATGACGGGTTTTGAGAAGGCTCCTGAAAGAATCGTAAGACCTTTAGAAGAGGAGCCTAAAAAAGAAATTACTACTCCATTAGCTTCACCTACTCAAGCTAACGTTTTACCAAAAACAGTTACAGAGTCAGTGAATGAAGTTCCTTTTTTAAAATCTGAAGTTGTAACTCCTGAGGTACAATCTACTCCAGAAGTACAAACTCAATCATTTGTTGTTGAGAATAAAGTAGAATATGTTCAAGAAACTATTCAACCAGAATTAACTCAAACAGTAAAAGAAAACGTTTACCCAGAGGAAGCTAAAGCGGAAGTTCCAAATTTATTTGATTGGGAAATTAAAAGTACAACAGTTGTAGATACTGTTGAACCAATTTCTCTTCCTGTTCAAGAACCAGTTCAAGAGACAGTTAATGGAAAGGTAGTTCATCAATGGGAAGATGAATTAGATCAAAAAGTAAATTTAGATAATTATCAAGCGCGTCCTGTTTTAACTCAAGAAGAGTCTCAAAGAAGACAACAAGAGCGTTTACAAAGAATTCAAGAATTTACAAATAAGCTTAAAAAAGCTGACGGAATTAGTGAATTTGAAAATGAGCCTGCTTTCGTTCGAAGAAATATTCAGTTAGATAATACGAAACATAGTTCAGCAGAAAGAATTAGTCGTTTTGGTGTGAGTGATTCTGATAATGGAACTACATTAAGAAGCAATAATTCTTTTTTACACGATAACGTTGATTAATAATAGATTTTAAGACACAAGCTTTTAAGAAAGAAGACTCAAAGATGATTATTATTAGTCTTGAGTCTTTTTTCTTTTAATCTTTAATCTAACAAAACAATGAGTTTTACAGAAAAAATAAATGCTGATATCAAGACAGCAATGTTAGCGAAAGATAAAGAGCGTTTAGCTGCTTTACGTGATATTAAATCGAAATTATTGTTAGAAGCTACATCTGGTTCGGGAGATGTAACTGAAGAAGCTGCAATGAAAATAGTTTTGAAATTACATAAGCAAAGAATGGAAACTTATGCTTTATATATTGCTCAAAATAGAGAAGATTTAGCAGCCGATGAATTATTTCAAGCTAAAGTAATCGAAGAATACATGCCTAAAATGTTATCCGAAGATGAAATTAAGATTGAAGTAGCAGCAGCTATCGAAACGACAGGAGCAACTAGTCCACAAGATATGGGGAAAGTAATGGGAGTACTTACAGGTAAATTAGCTGGAAAAGCTGATGGAAAAGTAATTTCTCAATTAGTTAAAGAAGCATTAGCAAAATAAAGAAATAAAATACAATTAAAAGAGGGCGCAATTGCGCCCTCTTTTTTTAAACATACTCAATCTTGTAAAGTAAATATGTTATTTAGTTCACCCATATTTTTATATTGCTTTTTGCCAATTACATTATTAATCTATTATCTTTTAATATGGAATGTTAAGTATAGAAATTATTGGTTATTACTAACAAGCGTTATTTTCTTTGCTTGGGGTGGAGTAAGTTATACTACAATTCTAGTAATTTCTATTTTATTGAATTATTTATTTGGATTAAAAATTCAGAAAAATATTGATTCTAAAAGAGGTTATAAATGGTTGTATATTGGTGTAGCAACTAATTTAGCCTTATTAGGTGTTTTTAAATACACTAATTTTATTGTTTATAACATCAATGATATATTAGGTTTTTTAGCAATTCCAAAAGTACCTCAATCTAAAATCATATTACCTGTAGGAATCTCTTTTTATACGTTTCATTCCCTTTCTTATTTAGTTGATATTTATAGAAGAAAGACATTTGCACAAAGAAATATTTTAGATTTATCATTGTATATATGCATGTTTTCACAATTAATTGCAGGTCCAATTATTAGATATAGTGATGTATGGACACAATTAAGAGAAAGAACGCATACACTGAATAAATTTTCATATGGTATTGAACGTTTTTTAATAGGTTTAGGTAAAAAAGTTTTGTTGGCAAATGTTTTTGCACAAGTTGCTGAAAATGTTTTTACAAGTAATCTATTTCAACTCTCGGCACCCAATGCTTGGTTGGGAATGATTTGTTATAGTTTACAAATCTATTATGATTTTTCAGGATATTCTGATATGGCTATTGGTTTAGGTAGAATGTTTGGATTTGAGTTTTTAGAAAACTTTAATTTCCCTTATATAGCTAAGTCAGTCAAAGAATTTTGGAGAAGATGGCATATGTCATTAGGTACTTTTTTTCGTGATTATGTTTACATTCCATTAGGCGGCAATCAGGTCAAAGTAAAACGGACCTATATCAACTTAATACTTGTATTTTTTCTAACTGGTTTTTGGCATGGTGCCAATTGGACGTTTATCGTTTGGGGATTATTTCATGGATTCTTTATGGTGATTGAGCGTTTAGGATTTGAAAAAATACTTGATAAAATAGGTAGGCCTTTTAATGTAATTTACACTTTGTTAGTTGTAATGTTTGCTTGGGTATTGTTTAGATCGGCAACAATTGAATCTGCATTTTATTATTGGGAAGCATTATTTAATTTTAATATATCAAATGCAGAAATTATTCGTTTTGAGGATTATTTTAATTTAGAATTTGAAATAGCATTAGTGATTGCTTTGCTAGGAGCTTTTGGTTTCTTTAAATGGATTTATACTTATTTCAACGAAGGAATATTAAATTCTGACAAACCAATAAATAAGACAATTAGTTACACATATCATGTAACATCAGCATTATTTTATGCAGCTATCTTATTTTTTTGTTCTATGTATTTAATTGCTGGTACTTACAATCCTTTCATTTATTACCAATTTTAAGATGAAACATACTATTTTTCGTTCCATACTTATTTCGATTGTATTTCTTTCAATTTTAGTTTTTCCTATTTTAAATGGTCAATTTAATTTTGTAAGAGATATTGCTAATAATGAAAATCGAAAATTATCTGAACAGCCATTATTAGATTATAAACATTTAGATAGCTATCCACATAAATATGAAAGCTACTACAATGATAATTTTCCTATTCGATCACTTTTGGTGAAATATTATGCTTACAATAATTTAAAAATATTTAAAAAGTCGCCAATTCCTGAAAGTGTAATAATTGGTAAAAATGGTTGGATGTATCTTGCTGGCAGAGAATATGAGTCCTATAAAGGAATCAATAATTTAACTAACAATGAATTATTTTTAATTAAGCAAGAGTTAGAATACAGAAAGGATTATTTAGCAAAAAGAAATTGTAAATTTTATTTTGTTGTTGCACCCGCTAAGACATCTATCTATCCTGAAAATTTAGAAAATAACGATCCAAGTTTTAAATTAAATTCTTGGGGTGAACAATTGATAAATTACTTGAATAACCATTGTAAGGTTAAACCTATTGATGTTTATGCCGAATTAAGAAATAGAAAAAGAACAGAATTACTTTATTTCAAATTAGATAATCACTGGAATAATATAGGAGGTTTTTATGCTTCAAATATGGTTTTAAAACAAATGAATAATGATGACAGTTCAATTCATATAAATAATATTAAAGATTTTAGAATAGTTAAGGAAAATAGAAATATTGGAAATATTGTAAACATGTTTCCTAATGTTGAAAGTTTTAATGATTTTTCATTCGAGTTGAATAAAATAAAAGGATATCATGCAGTTGATGCTAGTTTAAAAGGTTATAAAGTGCCCGATAAATTTGATGCTGAATTATTTGAAACAAGAAGAGTAATAAGAGGTTCAAAAAAGAAAAAATTATTGATTGTATCTGATTCTTTTGGAGGATATATGTTTCCTTTTTTAGCTGAAAACTTTAGTGTTACTGAAAAGATTTTTGATAAATGGGAATATAAATTAAATGAATCAATTGTTGAAAATGAAAAGCCTGATGTATTTTTAATGATTGTACTCGAATCTAACCTTCGAAATATTATAAAATATAGATCATTTAAGGATTAATATTTTGGTAACTATTATTTAATTAATTAAATTTTTTTAGTTGAAAAAAAAGCCATAACTTTTATTAAAAATAGAAACCATGGCTAAAAAAAATAAAATATATGTGTTAGATACTTCTGTATTATTACATGACCATCTAGCCATAAACAACTTTGGCGCAAGTAATGTTTCAATTCCAATAACTGTTTTAGAAGAATTAGATAAGTTTAAGGTCGGTAATGACTCTAAAAACTATTCTGCAAGAGAAGTAATTCGATTTATTGATAAATTATCTGGTAATGGTAGTTTACAAGAATGGATTTCATTAGGAAAAGATCAAGGTAAATTTAAGATAGTTTTAGAGAATAATCCACGTGAAATCAATGCAGAGTATGTTTATTCTGTTGGGAAAAATGACCATAAAATTATAAACGCTGCTCTATATCTAAAAGAAACGGAACCAAAAGCTGAGGTTATCCTAATTACAAAGGATATAAACATGCGTATCAAAGCGAAAGCATTAGGTGTTACAGCCCAAGATTATGAAACAGGAAAAGTTACCATTGCTGAATTAGATAAATCAGGGGCTTATACGATAGACAATGTAGATTCGGAAATAATTAGACAGATATTTACGAAAGGTAAATTGGAGGAAGGTGGAATTTTAGGTGATAAGAAAATTCCAAATGGTTACTATATCTTAAAAAATGGTAAAACGTCATCTTTAGTGGTCTATAATCCTGTTACAGATCATATTGAGCGTATCGAGAAAGAATTTGTTTATGGTATTAAACCTAAAAATGCTGAACAAGCCTTTGCTTTAAATGCTTTATTAAATGATAACATTAAGTTAGTAGCTTTACAAGGTGTCGCAGGAACAGGGAAAACATTATTAGCATTAGCTTCTGCGCTTGAACAAAGCAAAGGTTATCAGCAAATTATATTGGCTCGTCCAATTGTTCCATTATCCAACAAGGAAATTGGATTTTTACCAGGAGACGCAAATGATAAGATTAGTCCTTATATGGAGCCTTTGTGGGATAATTTAAAATTTATCAAATCCCAATTCGGTGAAAATGAAAAGAAACACAAAGCCATTCTTGAAATGGAGCAATCAGGTAAAATAATAATTACACCATTAGCATTCATTAGAGGACGTAGTTTGAGTAATATTTTATTCATAATTGACGAAGCACAGAACTTGACGCCTCATGAAGTCAAAACGATTATTACACGTGCCGGAGAGAATACTAAAATTATTTTCACTGGTGATGTTCATCAAATTGATACACCATATTTAGATGAAAATAGCAATGGGTTGGCTTATTTGATTGATCGTTTAAAAGGTAAAGATTTATTCGCACATGTAAAATTAGAGCGAGGAGAAAGATCAGAATTAGCGAATTTAGCAAATGATTTATTATAAAAATTCATACAGGAATAGAATCTCTATTCCTGTATTTTTTATGCTTTAATTAATTCAATTACTGTAATTTCAGGCATAATTCCAACTCTACCTGGGAAACCTAAAAATCCGAAACCGCGGTTTACATAAATGAATTTATTTTTCATTTCATAAGCACCTGCCCATTGTTTATAGATGTATTTGGCAGGAGACCATTTGAATCCAGGAATTTCAATTCCAAATTGCATTCCGTGTGTATGACCAGATAAAGTCAGGTGAATATGCTTGTGATGATCTAAAGTTACTGCTTCCCAATGAGAAGGGTCATGTGAAAGTAAAATTTTGAATAAATTATCATCTAAATTTTCAGTTGCTTTATTTAAATCACCATGTTTAACAAATCCTTTTTTACCCCAATTTTCAACTCCAATTAATGCAATTTTTTCACCTTCTTTTTCAATATGTAAATGTTCATTTAACAATAATTTAAAACCTATTTTTTCATGAACTTGTTTTAAGTTTTGCAAATTTTGTTCTTTTGCTACTTCACTTTCCCATGGGATATAGTCACCATAATCGTGATTACCTAATATTGAAAATTGGCCATGTTTTCCTTTTAATTGAGAAAAATGACTAATCCATTCATCCATTTCACCAGCATGGTTATTTACAAGGTCACCTGTAAATACCATTAAGTCACTTTTTTGTGCGTTTGCAATATCAATTCCTCGTTGAACTGCTACTGGATCATCGAAACTACCTGAATGTATATCAGAAAGTTGTGTTATTTTAAATCCATGAAATGCTTCAGGTAAGTCTTTAAATGCAATTTTTATACGATGTACTTTATAGTCATATTTTCCTTTTACAACGCCATAAATTGTACCTATAAATGGAATAGATGCAATACCTAATCCAATTATACTGACAAACTTTCTTCTTTCAGGTAAAAAACTTCCTGAAGAATTGATATGATTTATTTTTGAACTAATTAGTGTATAAGTTCCTTGAATTAATCTAGCTATATCTTCAACTAATAGAAAAGGTGTTACAACTAATTTGGGCACTAATATTATTATCATTGAACCCATGACCCAATTAAAGTTTTTATTAGGTCCATGTGCAAATTTACCAGAGATTCCTAAATATAAAATAATGAGTATAAGAGTTAAATCTATGACCCAATATGTCCATAGAATTATTGAGCTTGTAGTTACGTTCATACCATTCACAACTGTTTTAACAGCTTGATAAACATATAAATCTATTACTAACCAAATAATGGTAATCACTAAAAAACGAGTAAACATAAGTGAGAAATTTAGTCAAATATAAAATAGGATACTCAATATTTTATATTAAATATCGATGAATGGTAGAAAAATAGGGGGTAGGATGTAAACCAATTTTTAAAAAATTGAAAACCTCTTCAGTATTTCCTTGAAA
>CALPVI020000028.1 GCA_943326975.2 Actinomyces viscosus
GGTAATTTGTATTCCTTCAGGTATTACTGAGGTAGAAAAACGTGCTGTACGTGATTCTGCTGAACATGCTGGAGCGAAAGAAGTTTATTTAATTCATGAGCCTATGGCTGCTGCAATTGGTATCGGTATTGATGTTGAAGAACCAATGGGTAACATGATTATTGATATAGGTGGTGGTACATCAGAAATTGCTGTCATTGCTTTAGGAGGAATTGTATGTGATAAATCAATTCGTATTGCGGGTGATGATTTCACAAATGATATAGAGGAGTACATGCGTCGTCAGCACAATATTTTGGTTGGTGAGCGTACTGCAGAGCAAATCAAAATTCAAGTTGGTGCAGCATTACCAGAATTAGATACTCCACCAGAAGATTTTGCTGTTCGTGGACGTGATTTAATGACAGGTATTCCAAAAGAAATTGTTGTAAGTTACACTGAGATTGCACATGCTTTAGATAAAACAATTTGTAAAATTGAAGAAGCTATTTTAAGTGCATTGGAGATGACTCCACCAGAATTATCTGCGGATATTTACAAAACAGGAATTTACTTAGCAGGTGGTGGTTCAATGTTGAGAGGTTTAGATAAACGTATCTCTGCAAAAACAAAGTTACCAGTTCATATTGCTGAAGATCCACTTAGAGCGGTAGCAAGAGGAACAAGTATCGCATTGAAAAATGTAGAACGTTACCAATTCTTGATTAAAGATTAATATATTTCAATTATATTTGTAGTCCCGAGAGATTCTCGGGACTTTTTTCGTTTATATAATGCATAATTTAAGGGCTTTTTTTCGACGTTTTCGAGTATTCTTATTGTTCGTTCTGTTGCAAGTATTTGCCTTGTCAAATTATTTTACTTCTTTAAATTTTCCTCGTTCTCAGTATCTTACAACAGCATCTGCAATAGCAGGTTCTTTTTTAGAAATGGAATATGAATTTACAAAGCATTGGAATTTAGATGTTAATAATCAAAAGTTACAAAAAGAAAACATATTGCTTCGTAAAAGGATACCAGGTTCTTTCAAACAATTAGAATATGGACTTGTTAAAATAGATGACACTTTATATAAACAGCAATACGAATACATACCAGCTGTTGTGATTAATTCAACCTTTGATAAACGAAATAATTATTTCACATTAAATAGTGGAAGTTTACAAGGTATTAAAAGAGGTATGGGTGTTTTTTCTGATAAAGGAATTATAGGAGTCGTTCATAATACAAGTAAAAATTATTCAGTTGTAAAATCTGCTCTTACAGAGAATATTAATATTGATGTTATGATTCAACCTTCAGGAGCATTCGGTTTGTTGAAGTGGAATGGTAGAAATGCGCGAATTGGTTCTATAGATGGAATTTCCAATGATATTAAAGTCAAGAAATGGTCTAAGGTTGTAACACGAGGTGGTTCTGGAATTTTTCCAAGAGGAATCATGGTAGGAAGAATCTATAAATTAGGGCCAGTTGAAGGTAAGCCATTGTGGGATGTTTCAATTGTTTATTCAGAAGATTACAGAAGAATACAAAATGTATATGTTGTAAAGAATTTATTGCAAGAAGAACAAAATTTAATAGAAAAAACGATTCCTGAGGATAAAGAAGAATGAAGATAATTTTAGTACATATATTTCGATTTATTTTTTTCGTACTTGCTCAAGCATTAATTTTCAATAAAATGGAAATTGGTTTGGGAATTCATCCGATGATTTATCCATTATTCATTTTATTGCTGCCATTTGAGATAAATGCAATGTTATTATTGGTTATTGCTTGTATAACCGGTTTGTCAATAGATGCTTTATCGAATACTTATGGCCTACATACTTCTTCTTTGTTAGTAGTAGCATATTTTAGACCTTTTATTTTTAAGATTTTTGCACCACGTGATGGGTATGATTCAAATAAAGAAGGTTCAATTTCAGAAATGGGACAGAGATGGTTTATATACGTATTCGGTATTTTACTTTTAATACATCATTTTTGGTTTTTTACTTTTGAAATGTTTAAATGGAATGAGCTATTATTCATTTTCCAAAAAACAATCTTGAGTTTACCGATTTCTTACCTTCTTTGTATATTGTTGCAAGTTGTATTTGTAAGTAAGCCAAAAGAACGATGAATTTCGATACAAGAAAGTATGTAATTATAATTTTTATTATTACAGTAGGTATTATTTATATAGTACGTTTATTTTTCATGCAAGTAATTGATGATACATGGTCATTAAGAGCTCAAGAAATTGCTGAAAAAAGAAAAGAAATCACCCCACCTCGAGGAGCTGTTTTTGATCGTAAAGGAACTAAAATTGTTTCGAATAGAACTTATTATAACTTAATGATGGTGGAGGAAAACATCACTCATTTAGATACTGCAGCATTTGCAAAATTAATCGGTTGGACAAAACAAAAAATCAAAGATCGTTTTTATCAAATCAAAAAAGGAGAGGGAACATATTACAATAAGAATACTGGAAAAAGGACCTCTAATTACCAAAAACAACGTGCATATCCTTTCATTAAAGAGATGACCTTGGAGGAGATTGCTACAATAGCACCTCATTTAGAAGAATTCCCAGGTTTTTACGAGGAGATAACAAGTATGAGATGTTATACCTATCCTCATGGAGCCAATGTTTTTGGTTATTTATCTGAAGTTACACAAGAAGAAATAGATGAAGATCATTTTTATAGAAGAGGAGATAATATTGGAAGAGCTGGTATAGAGCGGTTCTATGAGAAAGAGTTAAGAGGACAAAAAGGTATTAGATATATCGTAACTTCAGCAATGAATAATGATGTAAAACCCTATATGGACGGTAAATATGATACGATTGCTCAACAAGGTCCAAATTTAATTTTAGGTTTAGATATTCGTTTACAAGAGTATGGCGAAAAATTAATGGCGAATAAACGTGGTTGTATCGTAGCGATTGAACCTTCAACAGGAGAAATATTAGCTTTGGTTTCAGCACCTACGTTTGATCCAAATTTATTAGTAGGTAAAAGAAATATTTCTATGAATTATCCTAGTCTAGTATTAGATAAAGATATGCCTTTATTTCCTAGACCATTAGCAGCTGAATATCCTCCTGGATCTATTTTTAAACTTTTACAATCACTAATTGGACTTCAGGAAGGAGTTATTACTCCAGAGTCAGGATTTCCATGTAACAAAGGAATGGTAGGTTGTCATAATCATCCAAGTGCAGGGAATTTACCAGACGCAATAAAGTTTTCATGTAATCCTTATTACTATGCAGTTACAAGAAGAATCTTACAGCAAGGTAAAAAGAAAAGCGTATTTGCTGATGCCGAAATTGGTTTAAATAAATGGTATGATTACATGTTGAGTTTTGGTTTGGGTCAGAAATTTGATTCAGATGTTACAGGATTACGACCAGGATTAATTCCAAATGCTGCCTATTACGATAAATGGTATGGTCATCATCGTTGGGCATTTTCAACGATACGTTCAATCTCAATTGGTCAAGGAGAGGTGAAATTAACTCCTATGCAAATGGCTAATATTGCTTGCATAATTGCAAATAAAGGTTGGTTTTACACCCCCCATTTTGTCAAATCTATCGGTTCGAAAGGTCCGTTACCACAATTTAAAAAGAAACATATATCTATGGTGAATCCTTCTCACTTTGAACCGATAATAGAAGGAATGAGACGTGTTGTTTTCGTAAATGGGGGAACAGGTGGACGTGCTAAAATTAACAATGAAGATAAAATCATTATTTGTGGAAAAACAGGTACTGTTCAAAACCCACATGGAGAAGACCATGCTGTATTCACTTCATTTGCACCGATGGAAAAGCCAAAAATTGCTATTGCAGTATTCATTGAAAATGCTGGATTTGGTGGTACATGGGCAGCACCAACTGCTAGTTTAATGATAGAAAAATATTTGACTGGTAAAGTCAAAGATAAGGAGAAAGAAAAACGTATCATGGAGGCTTCCTTTAAAAATTAAAAAATGAGACAAGGAGAAAAAATAACAACTCATTTAGATTGGCCATTATTGATCATCTATTTTATTTTTTTAGCATTAGGTTTAGCGACAGTTTATTCAACAGCATTGAATCCTGATCATCCTAATTTATTTGATTTTTCTCAAAAATACGGTAAACAAGTAGTTTGGCTTGGTGTATCCTTGTTTTTAGGTTTATTAGTATTTTTAATAGATTCCGACATTTATAGAAAATTTGCCGTTCCTATTTACCTTTCTACCTTAGTTTTATTAGTAATAGTATTATTTATGCCGCCTATTAATGGTGCTCGTGCTTGGTTACAAATAGGTGGTTTTGGTATACAACCAGCAGAGTTTGCTAAGACAGGAACTGCTTTATTATTAGCTAGATACATTAGCTCTTTAAATATTAAAATGCAAAATTTACAATCGGTTTTGGTTGCAAATACAATCATTTTAGTGCCGATGATATTGATATTACTTCAGCCAGATGCAGGAACATTTGTTGTATTTACTTCGTTTTTATTTGTAATGTATCGAGAAGGATTAACTTATGACCCATTGGTGTTAAAATTAGTCAATACGATTCCAGGAATAAAATTCAAAGAAACATGGGTTGGTACTCACTTTATTCCAATTATGTTTGCCGTTGTCTTTTTATGTATCGTTACATTATTATTAAGTAATAACACCTTGTCATTTGGTTTTATGCCAGGTGTTGAGATTCCAGGTTTTATTGGTGTTGTAATATCGTTGATGGTATTTTGTTTAATCGCTTTTTTCTTCCTTCGATTTATTTCCTCTAAAAGAGAGCGAAGAAGAATAACAACAGTGATAATATTGGCTTTTGTTTTGTCTACAACGATTGCATCAAGCGTCAATTATTTATTCCAAGGATTAGCAAAACATCAGAAAGACCGAATCGAATTGTTTTTAGGTTTGCGCGAAGATCCAAATGGCGAAGATTACAATCGGAATAGAGCTATGGCGGCTGTTGGGTCGGGTGGCATGTTTGGAAAAGGATATACAAAAGCATCAGTAGCAACCGTTGAAAGTAATCATGTACCTGAAAGTGAAACCGACTTTATATTTTGCCCATTTGCAGAAGAATGGGGCTTTATGGGAACATTTATTTTGATAGGTTTATATATGTTTATGCTTTTCAGAATCATTATGATAGCTGAAAGGCAGCGTTCTCGATTTAACAGAGTATATGCCTATTCAGTGGCAATGATTTTATTTTATCATTTAGCCGTAAATATTGGAATGAATATCGGCTTTGCCCCTGTAATTGGTATACCACTACCATTTTTTAGTTATGGAGGTTCATCTATGATGTCTTTCTCAACATTGATGTTTATATTACTGAAATTAGATAGTCAAAGAAATCATGTTTTACAATAAAATGAGTTGAAATAACTTATTGATTGAATCAAAGATTTCTTTATTTTTACATAAAAATTGAATTTTAAAATGAGCAATAATAATAACTCTAAACAATTAGTCTTTACAGATCAACAAAAGAAGAAGGCTACATATTTGTTTTGGTTAATCGCAATGTTTCCAATTTTATTGGTTACTTGCTTGTTACTTTTTCAATCTGAAGATGATTTGCCACCTGTAGCAATGTTGGATAATCCACCTGAATTGCTTGCATCAGTTGTTTTTGCAGATGATGGGAAATCAGAATTAGGAAGATATTGGAAAATTAATAGAACTAGTGTTCCTTATAATGCGATCTCTCCATTTGTTACAGATGCATTGATTTCTACAGAGGACGAGCGTTTTATTGACCATTCTGGAGTTGATTTCAAGGCGATTGGTAGAGCGGTTGTAAGTGTGGGCGGTGCTGGTGGTGCATCAACTATTTCTCAACAGTTGGCGAAACTATTATTTACATTACAACAAAGGGAAAAGGAAGATATTGCTAGAGCAAATGGCATTGCTTATTCAGGAGGTTCTTCTACTAAAATAGGTAGATTATTTAGTCGTGTAGGGGAAAAAGCGAGAGAAAACTTAATTGCAACGCGTTTAGAAAAAAGATATACGAAAGAAGAAATCATTACCATGTATTTGAATCAATTTGATTTCTTGTATAATGCAGTAGGGATTGAGAATGCTTCAAAAGTTTATTTTAGCAAAAAACCTAAAGATTTATCTAAAGATGAGGCAGCAATGTTGGTGGGTATGTGTAAAAATCCAACTTTATTTAATCCTCACTCTTTTCAAATTAAAGATTATAGAAGTTATTTAGCTGAACAAAATGGTGTTCCAGCAAGTTCAATTACTAAAGCTCAAATTCTTGAAAAAAGAGCTGAGGATAGTATTAGAGCAGTTAATAGAAGAAATCAGGTATTATTCCAGTGGTTAAAAAATAGTAAATCAAAAAGTAGTGCTTTACGTGTTCCTATTACACAAGAGGAATACGATCGTTTGAAAACAAAACCATTGATTTGTAAATTTCAAGAAGTAGATCACAAAAGAGGTATGGCTCCATATTTTAGAGAAGGTTTACGTAAAGAATTAACGAATTTACTACTGGAGAAAAAACCAGATGGTACGTTAAAGTACAAGCGTGAAGATGGTGCTCCTTGGGATATTTATAGAGATGGTTTAAAAATTTATACTACTATTAATATCGATATGCAAACTCATGCTGAGGATGCTATGAAACGTCACATGAAGGAAAATCTTCAACCAGCTTTTGATGATAATAATAGAAATGTAAAACATTTTCCATTCTCAAATGATGCTACTGAAGAAGAAATAGATGGAATTATGCGTTCAGCAAGATTAAATTCTTCTCGATATTTAGCTATGGAAGCGCAAGGAGCGTCAAATGAACAAGTAAGACAAGCGTTTAGTACACCTGTTACTATGCGTGTATTTACTTGGGATGGAGAAAAAGATACAACCATGTCACCTGATGACTCTATAAGATATTACAAATCATTTTTACATGCAGGTTTAATTTCAATCGAGCCAGAAACAGGTTTTGTAAAAGCATGGGTTGGTGGGGTTAGTATTGATCATTTTGCTTATGACCATGTTAGACAAGGAAGAAGACAAGTAGGTTCAACAATTAAACCTTTCGTATATGCTTCAGCTTTAGCAATGGGTGTCGTGAAGCCTTGTACAATGATTCCTGATATTGCACATTGTGTCGATTTGAGAAATGCTGATGGTATTATTGATGACCGTTGGTGTCCAAAAAATGCAAGTGGAATGTCTGGAGGTTCATGTTCTGTAGCAAATGGTTTAGCTCAATCAAAAAACAACATAACTGTAGCAGTTATGGCAAAAATGGGAAGTGTTGCAGGTCCTAAGACAATTGAGAAATTGTTGAAAAACATGGATATTAAATTACCTGCAAATTCAGTAGTTCCAGCTATGTGTTTAGGATCTATGGATTTATCTCTTTTTGAAATGGTTGGTGCTCAGGCTATGTTTGTTAATCATGGAATTTATAATCGTCCAACAACCATTCTTCGAATTGAAGATAGAAATGGAAATGTTATTTATAATGCTAAACCTTATTCAAAAGAGGTGTTGAATGAAACAGTTGCTTATGAAACACTTCGAATGATGGAAGGAGTAGTACGTTTTGGTACTGCAGGAAGTTTGAGAGGTGGTCAATCTTGGGGTAATATTATTGCACCAACAGCAGGTAAAACAGGAACAACACAAAATAATTCTGATGGTTGGTTTATAGGGTTAACGCCTGAATTAGCTACTGGAGTTTGGGTAGGAGCGGAAGACAGATCAGTACGATTTAGATCAATGAATTGGGGACAAGGTGCAAGAATGGCATTACCTATTTATGGTTATTATATGCAGAAAGTATATAAAGATCCAAAAATCGGAATTTCTACCACTGGGTTTACTAAACCAGATGATTTTGATGACAGTGAATTTTCATGTAGTGGTCAGATACTTCCACCAGCAGAAGATGAACAACCAGCAGACACACTCGAACAATCATTTGGAATTTAATTATAACATTAAAAGTATTACAAAATGAATAAAGTAGTAAAAAACGTTGAAGAAGCGATAAAAGGCATTGAAGATAATATGACTTTAATGATTGGGGGGTTTGGATTATGTGGAATTCCAGAAAATTCAATAGGTCAATTAGTTAAATTAGGAGTTAAAAATTTGACATGTATTTCAAATAATGCAGGAGTAGATAATTTTGGTTTAGGTTTATTATTACAAAGTAAACAAATTAAAAAAATGATCAGTTCTTACGTTGGTGAAAATGATGAATTTGAACGTCAAATGTTATCAGGTGAATTAGAGGTTGATTTAATACCTCAAGGTTCATTAGCAGAAAGATGTAGAGCAGGTGGAGCTGGTATTCCTGCATTCTTTACTCCGGCAGGATATGGAACTGAGGTTGCTGAAGGAAAAGAAGTAAGAGTTTATAATGGTAAACCACATATTTTAGAAAGTGCATTAACTGCAGATTTTGCAATAGTTAAAGCATGGAAAGGAGATACTGAAGGAAATTTAGTTTATAAAGCTACTGCTAGAAATTTTAATCCAATGATGGCAACAGCAGGAAAAATTACAATTGCTGAAGTGGAAGAATTAGTGGCAGCAGGAGAATTAGATCCAAATGAAATCCATACACCAGGAATTTACGTACAACGTATTTTCAAAGGAGAAAAATTTGAGAAAAGAATAGAGCAAAGAACAGTTCGCCAAAAGTAATTTGGTAGAATAATGTTGCAATTTAAATCATACAAAGGAATAGCTTTAATGCTGTTCCTTTTTGTTTTTATATATCTTTTATTAAGATCTTATTTTGTAGAGCCACTTCACGATGAGGTTTCTGTCTTATATATGTACTTTGAATCTGGAAAAATCTTTGAAAAAGGAGTGATTCAAGATGCAGGGAATCATTTACTTCAAACGTATTTATCTCATTATTGTTATAGGTTTTTTGGAGATAGTATGTTCTCGCTTCGACTACCTGTTGTACTTTCCTATGCTATTTACTTTTTTGGGACATATAAAATAGTTTCATTTATTTCAGTTATAAAACGGAGGTTTCTATTATTACTGAGTTTAAATACAATTCCATTTATTAT
The DNA here is from genome assembly GCA_943326975.2 of Actinomyces viscosus. GTDB lineage: Bacteria > Bacteroidota > Bacteroidia > Flavobacteriales_D > Crocinitomicaceae > CAIUKX01. Next base: position 9,075 of record CALPVI020000028.1, read on the forward strand.
TGAATATTTTGCCAATGCAAGGGGATATGGAATGGCATTGGCATTTTTTATGTGGCTATTATTTTATAGTTTAAAATGGTCTCAATTTCAATCAATTAAAAATGCCTTAGGAGTCTATATTTTTGCTTATTTCTCGGTTTTCTCTGTTATCGTCTATTTTCCTTCCGCTTTTTTAGCTATTCTTCTAATTCATTTATTTCAGTTAAAAAATTTTAAAACGTTTAGATACAGAAAGCATATTTTTTTAGTTGTATTATCACTTGCGTTTTTGATTTCATTGTTTCCGTTCTATTATCTTAGTTTAATATTAAAAAATGGAGGTGGTTTTTACCACGGAAGTTTAACTGGAATATGGGAATCAACAGGTAAAAGCCTTGCTACTAATGTGTTCTTTACTTCAAATATCAGCATTAAATTTATTCTTATTTTTCTTTTTATCTTTTTCCTTTATTTAAAAGTTAAAGAGTTTAATAAAAGTTCGTTTTGGAATCTATTTTCAAAAAATGATACAATCATACTATATTATTTTTTCGGTAATTTGATATGTATTCTATTAATGGCTTTGAAGCTGAACGTTAATTTTCCAGAAGATAGAGTTGCGATGCATTTAGTTATTCTTTTTATTTTGTCAATTGCATTTGTTTTTGAAAAATTTCGATTTTCGAATTATATATATTATTCTTTTCTATTTTTTTCATTTACATTTCTTTTAAATTTAAGTTTATCTACTTCTGTTTTCTCAAATGACAATCGCATGTCTACTAATTTTTATAAAAAGGTTAGAAAACAAATTAAATCGAATATGACAATTGGTTTGTATCCCATGCAAGAATTGTGTTGGTCCTATCATGAAAAACATAACAAGGATAGTCGATTAAAAATCACAACCAATTGGGAAAGAGATTTTAATAATCAATATGATTTGATAATGATGAAAGAGAATCGAACAAATCCCGTTGATTTTTTAAAAGATTATAAAGAAATTGCTTATGAACCATTAAGTGGTTATCATGCGTTTATTCGTAAAACTCGATTAGTTAAGAAACTTGATTTTTCTAATCATATTACTTTAAGATCATCCAATGATTCTATAAATTTAGCTATGAATTGGAATTCAAAATCAAAAAGAAAGAAATCAAATTTTATTTGTTCTTTTAATGGAAATGTTAAAATAGACAGTGTATTTGATAATATTGAAATTCGATTTGATGCAATCGATCAAAAAGGTATAATTTTTCAATCAAATAGAGTACCTTTGCGATGGTATTATGGTTCTAAGAAATTGAATATAGATTTTAGTATCAATCAGATGTTAAAAAATATTCACCCAAATATTGACAAAATAAACTGCTACATTTGGAATCCTCAAAATAGAATTCTTATTTTTAGGAACGTAAAATTGAATATATACGAAATAATAAAATAAAATGGCTTTAGATAAAATCGGTATTGCTAAAAGAATCGCACAAGAATTAAGAGATGGTTGGTATGTAAATTTAGGAATTGGTATTCCTACTTTGGTTGCAAACTATATACCAGAAGGAATTGATGTTGAATTTCAATCTGAAAATGGTATTCTTGGAATGGGACCTTTTCCTTTTGATGGAGAGGAAGATGCTGATTTAATTAATGCTGGTAAACAAACAATTACTGCAAAAAAAGGTGCTTCTTATTTTGATTCTGCTACATCTTTTGCTATGATTCGTGGACAACATGTTCAACTTACTGTTTTAGGCGCTATGGAAGTTTCTCAAGAGGGTGACATAGCGAACTGGAAAATTCCTGGAAAAATGGTAAAAGGTATGGGAGGGGCAATGGATTTAGTTGCTTCGGCTGATAATATCATTGTAGCAATGATGCATTCAAATAAAGCAGGTGAATCTAAAATTTTAACAAAATGTACACTTCCATTAACAGGTGTTGCTTGTGTTAAAAAAGTAGTTACTGAATTAGCTGTATTAGAAATTAAAGATGGTAAATTTCATTTAGTTGAAAGAGCTCCTGGAGTTTCAGTTGAAGAAATTATTTCTAAAACAGAAGGTGAATTAGTTGTTCCTGAATTTGTACCAGAAATGGTATTATAAATTTTGAATA
>CALPVI020000029.1 GCA_943326975.2 Actinomyces viscosus
ACCTTCTGAATATCTGATGGTAACAATAAATTATTCACTTATCCTATGTTTCAAATTAGAAAGAATTATTGTTTATATGTAGGTTGTAGCAGCACTTCCTTTAAAACTAATTTATGGAACTTGTTTCAATATTTTTTTCAAAATAAGCAATATGCTCCATTCCATTTGCAACATAATTCGGATCGAAAGTACTACCGTTTTCAGAACCTGTATTGTGCATCCTAAATCCTTTTTCAAACTCATTGTTTCGAATCAAGTTGCCATATTCGTTATTGATCCACAGAACACCCCATTTAATACTTTCAGCACCTCTTAAATCATTTATAATTATCCCCATATCAATGCATTTATACCCCATAATTTGAAAAGGGCCCCATGAAGTTGCTAAATTTCTTAAAGCGGCATCTGAGCATTGACTAATTTCGCTTCGAGTAATGTCTTCATACCTAATTCTCTTTCCATCTCGAACTTCTTGTAATTTGGAATATACATTTCTTTCAAAACGTTGACCGGCAGGTTTGTCACCCGAACATTCAAGTATAATTAATGCTTTTAAATATTCATTAGGAAGATCATATTCTTGCGCATATTTTGCCACTTCCTGTCCATAGTTATCCTCTGTTTTAGAATAATCATCCAACCCACAAGAATATAGAATTGAAAAGATGGAAATGATCAATGTAATTTTTCCTACAACTTTTAAAATCATTTTTTCTAATTTAAAATTAATAATGTCTATACTTCCTAAAATCATATTATATTTCTATAAGTATACTAACGCTCCTTTATTGTTTTCTAATTTAATCAATAAACTAAATAAATGAAGGTAAATTTAAATGAAAACGAATCCTTTTTCAATTCATAACAATTCAATCCTCATTTATTGGTTGATCTTAAACCAATAATCTCCAAAAGATATAACTATTAATATAATAACATTATGTTAGGATTCGTAACAAAATTTTAGATTTAAATTAATTAATTATTAAAAAAATAGTATCTTAGATTATAATAACCTATTAAATTTGAATTATGGCTAGATGTAAACAATGTGAGTATCCATATGCTACTGTGACAAAATGCACAAATTGTGGCTCAAAAAATCCAACTGGAAGAAATGGAAGTTTTATTGGTGGTATAATTGCGATTTTTGTACTGCTTTTAATTTCAAAATGTGCTTAAGCATTGTAATAAGTAAGATAACTTTTTTAATTTAAATATCTCTGAGTTCTGAAAGACAATGTGTAGCAGCTGTTATTAATGTACCTTATGAGTTTGATGAAAATAATGAATTCATTGTTCCTGCATGTTTAGAAAAGTTAAAAAAACAAATTACTTCTTTTTGTGAGTCTATTTTATCTCGCGTGGATGGACAAACAGATTTCTATCTTATTATAATTCTGTAACACAATAAAAAAAGGGAATAAATAATTTTATTCCCTTTTTTATAAATGTTTTTCTTCTAATTAAAACGGCATTTCAGGATAAGGAATAAACTGAGATGCTAATGCAATCAAAGCTGGAGTAATTACAATTGTTAATATAAGTAAAACAATTGTATGTAAACAAGCCAACTCAATGTTATTTTTATCCAATTCTACTTTTTCGTCCTCAGGAGTTAAATAACCAACAATAATGAAACTTAACCTATAAAACAGAAATGAAAAACCCCATATTGCTATAAAATACCCCAAATAAAACATAATTCCATTACCTACCGAATTTTTAATATAAAAAAATGAAAAACTAGAAGAAGATAATTCTGCTATGTGGTATAAATTTATACCTGAAGATATTATTGTTCCTAAGAGTAAAATTAATGAAGCGTTATTCTTCGCTAAATTCATTTTTTTCATTGAAAAATTTATTGCTTTATAATATGTAAAAATATACGTAATACCTAAAACAAATACAATTACTAAGTTTAATACTTTTTCTACCATTTTATTTTATTTTTAATTTAAAGCTACAGACCAATTTCTCCATGTAGACCACATTTTCATATCACCAAGTCTTGAATTACCACCGGTTACTTCCCATGGATAATAATTTTTACCATTGAATTTTACATACCTAGTTACAACCGGAGGATTTAACATATTTACACCAAGCATTGCATGATAACCACCATTGACCTCACCCATTAAAACAGCAACATCAAAACCTAGTTTTTTTAAAATGGAATAGGCAAAAAGTGCTTTCGTATCACAATCACCTGTCTTTTGAGTTAAGAATTCACTCGGAGAATAAACTGCTGCTGGACTTATATTGTTACAACATCCACTATTGTCTTTTCTTGGTCTACAATCATCCTTAAAATTAATTTCATACATTAAACATGGACAATCATTTCCAGATGCAACTAATGTGTAAGGTATATATTGAATTGATGACACAACATAATCTAACGCTTGTTGAAAATTCAGATTCTTAGATTTTATATCTGTCTTCATTGCTTTAATTAATGGAGTCATTGCAGGAAGACTTTTTACATGGAGTGACTGATATAAACTACCCCAATCACCATAAAAATTAGAATTTGCTCTTGAAGCTACTGCATCACTAACATCTGAATTTTTAACCACAACTTTGAGTTTATTATGTTTACTATTATAATCTACCCAATCCCAAACTACAGCTGTTACATCTTTTGATAATGTATCAGATTTCTTAGATTCATCTGTTTCATCTGTCTTGTCAGAATCATCCGTTTTTTCTGCATCGTCTTCATCTGTAAAATCAGTTTCTTCAATTCTATCTTTATCAGCTAAAAACTCTTTTTCAATTTCATTAAAAGTTTTTTTACTAAACAAAAAAGAATTTGCAAATGGAATAAAGATGATTATTAATATTAGAAATAATATCCAATAAGTACGATTTACAATATTAAAATATTTTTCTAATTTGCTCATTTTAAATTATCTATATTATTATCAAATTGTTCAACCAATTTAACATGTTCATTCTCACAGATCTTCTTTGTCATTAAAAAACAATAATAAGAAATAGTCATATCACTTAAAGCTAATTCTTTTACAAATTCACCTTCTGTAAATTCTTTACTTTTATTGATTACTACAAAAGGAAGGAGAAACAAAATAATTACCAATGCATCAATTGCAATTTTCCAATACCCTAGTCCATAAGCTAAAATTTTTAAATCCAAGAAAAATGAATTCGAATTTATCATTATGAATGGAGTTTTAGAACTTAACACTTTGTTTTTCATCCAATAATCGGACTTAAATAATTCTGAATGTTTCATTTCTAGAAGCACTTTATTGATTTGTCCTTTGAAAATCAACAATTCTAGCCCATTTGCAACGATAAAACCTAAAAGAACAATCAAAGCAACTCTAATCAATGTAGAAATAAAAAGAGTTGAAGAAACAAAATCTCTTAATTTCATGTTTTTCATTTCTCTTACTCTGTATTTTTCTTCGTAAACAATTTTTTTAATCTCATCATCAGATACATCTTTTAATTCTTGCTGATAATAAGGTTCAAACAATTTTTCTCTGTGAAGAATCATATCAAAAAGATGGGCTTTTCTAGGTAATAAGCTTGTGATAAATGTTAGTTTTAATAAATTAAAAACAACAAACCCCATGAACGTTCCTACAAAAAGAGCTACTAACCATGATTGAAATAAAACAAGAGAAAAAACGATAAAAGATACTGAAGTCAAAATAATTAAAAAAATCAACATCAACGCCAATAAATTATAGACTTTAATTTGTCTATTCAACACTATTTCTCTATTTTGTACTTTATCAAAGTACTCTTTTCTTACACCAAACATTTTACATGGCATAAAATTATTTTGTGTGCTTATCGGTTCTTCTGACATACTTACATTTATTTTGGACAGTGAACACTATAATCCCATCTAGTACCCTCTGCAGGTCCAGGAGACAATTTTATCATGAAATTAGTAGGCATATGCTTTTTGTATTTATAATTCCAAGTCAAATACCCTTCACCTTTTACAGTTTCATAGGTTGTTTTAACTAATTCACCATCATAAAAAATTTCCATCATATCTGGTTCATCATACATAGCGTAATGAACTCTAACTTTTCCTGAAATTTGACCTAAATCAAAGTATTGAATATCAACGTGATTAAATCCATCTGCTTTTCTTTTTGCACAAGGTTGATCTTCAATTCTATTTTCCTCAATTTTATTATTTAGTGTATCAATTTGTAATTTTTGATCTTCCAAGGTATTTTCCAATCGCCACTTTTTAACATAACAAGAGAAACTTTTACCTAATGATGTACATTGCTTGAGCAACCAAAGTAAAAGAAGTAATAACAATATCCATTTAATCCATTTCCAAACATTTGGAATACAACCTTTTTTAGTTGAATTATCAACAGGAGGAGTTGTTTCTCCAGGAGGATTTCCTGGGTTTACAATGGGGTCAGCTGTTTCACGTGTACCATCATTTGATGTTTGCGTGCCATCTTCATGTGTAAAATCTATATCCTTACCCTGTCCTTGATCTATATCTTGTTCAGGTATAGTGTCATCGGGTTTTTTAGGTTCATTGGTAACTTCGTCTTCCTCCTTTGTTTCTTCTTTTTTCTCCTCAGGTATCTCTTCAATTTTTTTGTTAAGTACAGAGCCTGTAAATTTCCCTTTTAGTTTACCATAGGTTTTTCCATTCAAATCCCAAGTTGAATCAACGACAATATTCGTTAAGGTAAAATCCTTAAAATCAAAAATTCGTTTATTGTCATAAATCCATTCTTGACCAGGGTTAATTTGAATATTCTTTACTTCACTAAAAGAATACTTATGCGATTTATCATTTAAACTAGTTGTATTTGCACCATCGTAATTTTTAATATTGGATGCTATACCTTCATGAATATTAACAATTGTTTCTTGGTTATTAACATCCTTTAAACTGGTAAAAAGGTCCTTTTGATTCGTAGAAAATGTCCCTTCAAAGTCGCCTGATACTATTTTTAAAATATTATTTTCCACTTTTTTTACTTTGAATAAATATTTCTGCTCTCATGTTACGGTTAAATCTTTTACCCGAAACGTCCTTTTGTAATTTTGTTGGATCAACAATTGAATTATTTGCTCCTACACCTTTAACTACTAAACGACCAGGACTAACACCTTGAGAAATTAAGTATCTTTTAACCTGATAAGCCCTTTGAAAATCGATGCCTTTAATTTTTTCAGTTGAATTTTTATATCCTTTAATACCAATTTTTAAAGATTTGTATCGCTCTAAAAAATTAGCCATTTCTTCTTCAGAATGTGTGGACATATCTAACTCATTTGTAGAGTTTTCATAAAAATATACTTTAGATAAATTATTAAATTGCTCTAACATATTTTTATAATATACTTTTTTTAATGAATCTTTTTCTCTATTATTTCTCTCTACCTCTTTTTCTAATTTTGGGATCTGATCACAAATTTCGCTGTGCTTTTTGGGGCCTGAACACATTCTAAATAACCAAAAAAGTAAAAATAACAATAGTAACCAACCTAAAATTCTCCAAATCGTTGATAAACAACCTTTCATTTTACTGAAAGAATTTTTCATTGCTTCTTTTCCGAAAAATGGAGGATTTACGGTAGAACCTGGGTTACCGTTTGAACCATTCGAATTTCCAGTCGAACTTGTGTTAGTGGAAGAATTTCCAGTCTTATCATTTCCTGAACCCGCTCCTTTATTTGGAGAATTTTCTGGTCTCGAATTATCTGGATTCGGATTTTTCGGATCTCTCTTTGTAGATTTATCAGGTCCAGAAAAAGGTGATTCGCTTTTTTCATGCGTAACACCTAAAAAATCACTTTTAATCTTTCCATAAGTCTTGCCATTCATTTCCCATGACTTCAAAACTTTTGGATTAACTAAAACTACTTGATTAAATTCAAACTTCTGTTTTCCTTCAAAATCTGCACCTTTACCTGCCTCTACCTCTATATTTGAAGCATTGGATAACAAAATGCTATCATAGTTTTTATATTCTTCCGGACGATATGCGTCTAAAAAGACAGAATCTTTTATTTGACCTTCATACACATTAATATGACTATCAAAATCAGATTTTATTTTATCTGATTCTGATAGTACAACTTTTTGATTTGTATAAAATAGTCCTTCGAAGGAACCAAATACTACTTGATTATTAGACATTTAATTAATTGCCTATTTTAATTAGTTTCATTATTGATATACTTTTCAGGATTTTCGTCAATATCCTTTTTCTCTTGTTCAGCAAAAATTGTAATTGCATGTTTTGCATTTTCTGCTTCCAAATTGTTCTGATGCTCGACGACATCCTTTATACGTTTTGGATTGTAATTGTCTTTTACTTTGTGTAATTTATTATCCTCATCTTTAACGTGTTCAATAGAAATACCTTGTTTTGTTTCAAGTATTTGATTGACGTTGTCAAGCATGTAATCATAAGGACTCTTAATTAATTGCATTTTCAATAATACAGGTGCAATCTCAATGAAGATGAACATAAAACGCACTAACCATGCTGGAGTTGAAGAACCAGGCACATCCTCTAAAGCAATAATACGATCCAATAAACCGTGAGACGAACCATTCACTTTACTCAACTCTTTTATTTTAGCAGCTTTTTCGTCATCGAAAACTTGCAATTTTTTATCAATTGCTTCAATTTTTGTAGTTTTCTCTTTGATTCGACCCATTACTTCAGTAGCCATCAATTCAAATTTTTGACACTTAGGACCACAACCTCCTTTTTCTGTAGTATTCTCTTTCGCAGCTAAACTTTTATACCCTTCTCTTTCTTTCTCTAATTTTAAGATTTCATCCTCAATTCTTTTTTTATCGGCATTTAATTTATTGAATTCAGGAGAAGAAGTATACTGTTCTTCAATTTTTTTAACTTCCAATTTAACTTCCTTCTCGTTCATTTTATAGAACTGCTTGTCAATCTCTTTTTGAAAGATATACACTTCAAGAGGAGCAGAAATTGTAAATCCTAAAATGATAGCCATCAACAAACGTGGAGCTGCATTTAACCACTCTTTACCCGTCATATCATCCGTGTAATCTCCTTTACCAGTACTACTTACAATGAAACGGTCTAAGTTGAAAATTATCCCCCCCCATAAAAGTCCTACAGGAATCGCTATTCTTACATCTTCAAAGATATAATTGATCGCAAAAAACATTGAAATGGTAGCTAAAATACCTGTTGCTAGTACAATACCTCCTAATCCAACATACTTAACGTGATCTGTATAACTAGAATATTCTAAAATTCTTCTATCCGCTCCAGAGCACCACCAAAAGAATTTAGTACTACCTTTAATACCATCTTTTGCACTGTAATCTACATGTTCATTCATTTGACTTTACTTTATTAAAAAAATTTTCACTTGTTACTTTATTGAATCTAGAAGGCTTGTAGCCTTTAAAATTTAATTTCCCTGAATTAAATAAATAATTATTTAAATGGTGTTGAGGTAAATCTTTAGATAAACCTATATACTTCAATTTTATTTTATCAAAAACCTTATTTATTCCCTTGTCTTGAAAAACATAAGAAACATCAAATTTACTTTTAGTTGGTTTTAAACTGTTATTCGTATTATACCTTTTATCACTTTTAAGTCTAGAATATTTAAAAGTTCTAATTTCAGCATTTTTTTTGTGTAACCACTTATTATTCTCAACTATTTTTTCAGTTTCTAACGATTTAATATTTTCAATTGGAATTTCAATTTGAGCTTTTAATTTGCCTTTTAATGTATAAGCAATTAATTCAAATTTGCAATTTTCTTCTGTTATTATCATAATAGCAGAATTACCTGTGACATCTTTTTTAATCGGATTTAAATCGACACGGAATGCTCCTTTAACAACCCATGTTAGTAATACTTTACCACCATTCAAAACAAAACCAGGTTTTGTTGGATGCAAATAGTATTCTTTTTCACCGATTTTCCCAATTAAATGATCATTGGTTATTGTGTAATTAAATAATTCTATTTCACCTGTTTGACCACTAATATATAGTGAAACAATTTTCTTCAACAAAGAGTAATATGGCATAATTACCATCAACAAAGCCACAGTAATGAATAACGATATCCCTTCTACAAGACTTAATGAAGCTAACCATATGAAAAATGAACTCATACTATATTAAAGGTATTATTTCGTTTACTTCAATTTGAATTGGAGTTCCAATTTTTACAGGAGAAGTAGTTTCAAGAACTAAAAAATTCTTATTATTATATTCTACTTCTACTCCATTTCCCGAATTTAATCCTGATACACCAACTACCATATGTCCTGAATTAGATGACATATTACATACAATCAAGACAATGTTTTTTTTATCAATCAAATTCATCAAAATTGTAGCAAATAATATTGACTTACTATCACAATCGGAATAACTTAATATCAAAGATTCATGAGGAATTGATACTCCCCCATATAAGTAATTACCATGATCAAAATTTGGAATCCCATATGGAATAAATTGAACAAAATTCAAAGTAGCTTGTACTCTATTGAAGTAGGTGTCATTATTTTTTAATTCTAATACTTTTAAAATTGAATCTGCTATTTCAGCACCTAATTCTTGAGATTGTAAAACTAATTTTTTAAAATCTGGCAACCCACCACCTTCATGTACAAATTGACTTACTATAGTTGAAACTTTTTCAGGATCAAACGTCGTAACAAATTCATGTTCAACTTTGTTTATTAAAGGGAATGTATAATTTAAAACGGCAACATCACCTGTAATTTCTCCTTTTACCCTCCAATAACCATGTGGTGTAAATTGCTCAGGTGAATTAGAATAATTCTTCTCTACTGTCTTATGTTGCGTTAAAAATTCAATTAAACTATTACTACTCTCTTCGTCAAAATCAAATTTCTTATTCTTTTTAGAATTTCTATTTGCACTTAAATAAAAAGTGACACCTAGTAATAAAAAAGAAACTATTAAATTTTCAATCATAATAGTAGTTCGAAAAGAAGTGAGTTGTTAAGTAATTAAACAATTATTAATTTTACAAATATAAACTAAAAAAATATACTAATAATAGTAAATTTTGTTTTTTTAAATTCCAAATATTTTGTAAAAGTACATTTTTCCCCAAACCTTTATCACAAATAGTGAGTCATTTAATAAAAATATAATATATACTTTTTATATTTTCTATCATAACAAAAAACAAATCAAGCAAATAGTAAATTTTTACTCATTTCAATTAAAACATGCTGGAGGAGACAAAATAAAAATATAAGTAACTAAAAATAGTTACTTATATTTATAAGGTTATACTAATGTAATAAGGAATTACAAAATCTTAATTGCAATTACACAATATTCTTCTTCTTTATTCCAATGACCAGTTAATACACCGTTCAAATCGTATATGTAAGCGCAATCCGTTTCTTCTTCATACTCATCATATGTCCAAAAAAATGAGCATTTATAAGAACTAATTTGGTAATTGATTTTTAATATCTATTGCCCATTGAATATCTAAAGTATTATTAAACATCTGTATTTTATCATTTTTATTTTTCCCGAAAAACAAAAGATTTATTGAATATTTTAATAAGATTATTTCTAAAGATTCGAAATCATTTTTAAAATAAAATATTGCCTCATCAATACATATCTTATCAATTACATTCAAATCAACTGAATCAGCCCATCCTTTGAGATAAAAAAATCTAGCTTCTTCACTTTTAAATTTAGAAAATTGATTTAAGGATTTTTGAGAGTCCATAGCTTTAAATGAGTTTTTTGCAATTTCTTTCCAACACTTATGTCTTTCTGATATTTTAATAATTTCAAAAGCTGTTTTCTCTCCAAGAATCCAATTATTTTTATTAATATACTCTAATGAAATTTTCCGAATTGAATCTCCTTTAAAATCTGTATTATTCCCTGTTGATTCAATATTTGAGATTTTATCTACAACAACTCTAGATTCATCGAATTTATTTTTGAGAGTTAAATATTCTGAAATAGATACTAAAAATGAATTTCTTAAAAATTCATCACTCATAAGGTCCAATAATTCATAAGCTATATTCAGTTTATCAATTTTTAAAAGCCTATTACCAATACCTATAAGAGCAATATCTTTAAACATAGAATTATCTAGTTCAAAAACCAAATCCTTTGCAATTTTAAAAAACTCTTCTGATTCAGAATATTTCCCTAAATTTTCAAATGCAATTGATAAATCTACTAACTTTACAGATCTTTTCCATTTATCTATTTTATTAATATAATCTATACATTCTTTTATTAATAAATCTGAGATTTCTGTTTTTTTATCTTTTAAAATTTGATCTTTTAAAATTTGTAATAATTGTGTAATCCTATCATCTTCATTATTAATTTTTTGAGCATATTCAATTGCATTAAAAACATCCCCATTATCAAGCATTTTATTAGAAACATAAACAAATGAATCATTCCTGTCCTTAACTAACGGCAAAAGAAAAATTAAATTTAAGGCTTCGATAAAATACTTATCAGCTAAAGTAGTATCACCTTTTTTATAAAATATATCATAAATATTGAGTAATAAAATAACTCTATTTTTTTCAGGAATAATATATTTAAGAAATTGATCTAAATCATTTAATTGTCCTAAATGTGCAGATTTAGTTGATAATTTTCTTAATATTTTGTTCTTTATTTCGATTTCTGTAATTTCTTTATAGAGATTTAAAGTTTTATATCCCATATTTAAAATAAATAAAACGTTACAAAGTTTATATAACAGTTCTATATATTGTGGTGCTTTACCATAGATAGTTTTACTTGAAATTGAAAAACTAATTAAAGAACTTAATTCTTTTAAAATTAAATTGACATTATAAATGTTTGTAAAATTGGGAAGAATATGAATAAATGTTAATGCTTTGTAATAATTATTTTCTATTTTATCTATTAAAGATATAAGCTCAAAATCTTTTATGCAGGTATAAATATCTTTAATTATATTATGTTTCAAATAGTCATCTATATTTTCATCTAGTAAGAGAATTTTATCTTCGATACTTTTTAATTTTAAATCATAAATAAACATCTCATCTGAAATTCTAG